>NZ_JAOCKC010000018.1:0-63658 GCF_029844625.1 Stenotrophomonas sp. GD03680
CATCGTCACGACCACGCACCGCAGCGAATTCCCACACCCGATCACCCTGCGCCGCGGCCAGGCGCTGGCGGTGGGCGAGCGCTATGAAGGCCCGGAGGGCTGGGAGGACTGGTTCCTGTGCCAGGCCGAGGGGCAGCAGCCTGGATTCGTGCCGGCACCGGTGATCGGTCGCGATGCGCAGGGCGACGCGTTTGCCACCGCGGATTACTGCGCGCGGGAGCTGGATGTCGATCCCGGGCAGCTGCTGCGCGGGGTGCGCACACTGAATGGTTGGGCGTGGTGCATGCCCGAGGCGGGCGAGGCGGGATGGGTGCCGTTGGAGAAGGTGCGGGTTGTAGAGTGATCGCGGGGCTCATCCACGCAGGGCGTGGATGTAGCCGCATTGCAGATCCACGCCATGCGTGGATTCGGTGCCATGCAAGCATGGCACCCACCTGAGCCGGTTGTCAGGCGATGGTTTCCAGCCCACCCATGTACGGGCGCAGCGCTTCCGGCACGGTGATGCTGCCGTCGGCGTTCTGGTAGTTTTCCATCACCGCGATCATCGCACGGCCAACCGCCACGCCCGAGCCGTTCAGGGTATGCACCAGCTCGGGCTTGCCGGTGGCCGGGTTGCGCCAGCGCGCCTGCATGCGGCGGGCCTGGAAGTCACCACAGTTCGAGCACGAGGAGATCTCGCGGTAGGTTTCCTGCGACGGCAGCCAGACTTCCAGATCGTAGGTTTTCACCGCCGCGAAGCCCATGTCGCCGGTGCACAGCAGCACCTTGCGGTACGGCAGACCCAGCTTTTCCAGCACGACTTCCGCACAGCGGGTCATGCGCTGGTGCTCGGCCTCGCTGTCTTCCGGCTGGCAGATCGAGACCAGCTCGACCTTCTCGAACTGATGCTGGCGGATCATGCCGCGCACGTCGCGGCCGCCGCTGCCCGCCTCGGCACGGAAGCACATCGAATGCGCGGTCATGCGCAGCGGCAGGCGCTCGGCGTCGATGATCTCGTCGCGCACGATGTTGGTCAGCGGCACTTCCGAGGTGGGGATCAGGTAGCGCGTGGACTCGCCGACGGCCGTCTTGAACAGGTCATCCTCGAACTTCGGCAGCTGGCTGGTGCCGCGCAGCGATTCGGCGTTGACCAGCAGCGGTACGTTGGTTTCCTCGTAGCCGTGTTCGCCCGTGTGCAGATCGACCATGAACTGGGCCAGCGCACGGTGCAGGCGCGCGATCGGGCCGCGCAGCACGGTGAAGCGCGAACCGGACAGCTTGGCGGCGGTTTCGCCATCCAGCCAGCCGTTGCGGGCGCCCAGTTCGACGTGGTCCAGCACCTTGAAATCGAACTGGCGCGGGGTACCCCAGCGCGCCTGCTCGACGTTGTCGTTCTCGTCGGCACCGGCCGGTACGTCGTCGGCCGGAATGTTCGGAATACCCAGCGAGATTGCTTCGATCTTCTCGCGCAGCTCGTCCAGCGCCACTTCCGACGCCTTCAGTTCGTCGGCGAAGGCGGCGACCTCGGCCATGATGGCCGAGACGTCCTCGCCCTTGGCCTTGGCCTGGCCGATGGCCTTGGAGCGGCTGTTGCGCAGGCTCTGCAGCTCCTGGGTCCGCACCTGGATGCGCTTGCGATCGGCCTCCAGGGACTCCAGGGCAGACACGTCGAGCTCGAAGCCGCGGCTGGTGCGCAGGCGTTCGGCGAGGTCGGCGGGCTGGTGGCGGAGCAGGGCTGGATCAAGCATGGCAGGTGTCGTGGTGGGTGTCAGGACCGGGATTATCGCCTGTTATGCGGATTTCTGCCGCCCGGTTCATTCGGGCCGTGGCAGAATCGGGCTATTCCGTACTGGTCCGGTCCATGTCTGCACCCCGCTCGTCGTCCGCCAAGTCGTTCACTGTGCATATTCCGCGCAACGCCCTGAAGATCGCCGGCATCGCTTTCGGCGTGGGGGTGCTGCTGTTCGTGGTGGTCTGGCTGACCGGCCGCGACAAGGAATTCTTCCGCGCCGACCCTGCGGCACAGACGCCGCAGGAAACCGCCCAGGTGGAGCCTCTGCCGGAACCCCTGCCGGCGGCAGCCGGGTCCAGCGACATGCCCGACGCCAAGCCGGCGCCGGCACCGGAAGACGCCCCGAAGCTGGTGGAAACCGCTCCGCCCCCGCCGCCTGCAATGGCTGAACCGGCACCCGCTGCGCCCGGCACCGTGCCGGTCGCCGGTGGCGGCAGCCAGCCCATGCCGATCGCGGGCCAATCGCCGCCGCCGGCCTATCCAGCCGCCGCACTGCGTGCGGGCGAAACCGGCAGTGTGGTGGTGCGGGTAGAGGTGGACGCTACGGGCTATCCGAACAACGTCACCGTCATCCAGCGCAGCGGCTCGCGTGACCTGGACCGCGCAGCGACCGACGCGGTGCGCCGCTGGCGCTTCACCCCGGCGCAGAGCAACGGGCAGGCGGTGCCGGGCACCATTGAAGTGCCGTTCGACTTCAAGACGCAGTAACTGAACGCATACCGGAAGGCAAACTGAACCCTCCCGGTTGCGTTGACGCAACACTGACACTTTTCTTCGTGGCCTCGGGCAACACTCGGCACGTCGTCAACCGACGTAAGGAGTTTGCGATGACTGTCACCACCCATGAAGACCTTCATTCGCCGCAGATGCAGCAGGACGGTACGCCGCGCCGGGCCACATCGCCTTGGCTGTGGGTCGCGCTGATCGTGGCGATGTTCGCGGCCGCGCTGCTCTGGCTGCGCTATTCCGGACCGGATGAGGTGGCGCCTGCACCGGTCGGCGAGCGCATGCTGCCAGCCACCGAACAGACGCCTGTTGCCGAAACGGCACCGCCTGCCGCACGACAGGCCACGCCGGCCACGAGCGAGCGCAAGGCAGTGCCGGCGGTGCGCAACCGCGAGGCGCGCCCGCTCGCCAGCAACAGCAAGCCGGACTATCCGGCAGCTGCGCTTCGTAACGGTGTGCAGGGCAGCGTGATCGCCAGCCTTGATGTGGATACCCGCGGCAACGTCACCAATGCCGCGATCGTGTCGCGCAGTGGCGAACGCAGCCGTGACCTGGATCGTGCGGTCCTGCGCACGGTGCAGAACTGGAAGTTCCAGCCGGCCATGCAGGATGGCCGTGCTGTGGCCAGTGTGGTGCGGGTCCCGGTGGATTTCCGTACCGAGCAGCGTTGATCGCGGACGAGGGGTTCGTGATGTTCGACGGAGGCTTCGGCCTCCGTCATTTTATCTGCACGTCTGATGCCTGCTCGCCGGGCATGGCCCGGCGCTACCGATTCGGCGGGCCTGGCCGGGCACTACCGATGATCTGAGAGGTTGAATCCGGCGCTGCGTGCCAGGCCGTCGAAGTCGGGGAACGAGGTGGCCACGTTGGCGATGTCGTTGATCCGTACTTCGCCGTCGCTGATCTGGCCGGCAATGGCAAAGGCCATGGCGATGCGATGGTCGCCGTGGCTTTCGATGGTGCCGCTGCCCAGACGCGTGCCGCCATGCAGGGTCGCGCCGTCTTCGGTTTCATCCACCTGCATGCCCAGCGCGCGCAGGCCGGTGGCCATCGCTGCCAGGCGATCCGACTCCTTCACCCGCAGCTCTGCTGCGCCGCTCACCACGGTCTTGCCTTCGGCGGCGGCGGCGGCGACGAACAGGGCCGGGAATTCATCGATCATGTCCGGCACCAGCGCTTCGGGAATGCGCGCGCCCTTCAGCGGCGCGTAGCGCACCACCAGGTCAGCGACCGGCTCGCCGCCCTGCTCGGCTGGATTTTCTTCGGTGATGTCCGCCCCCATCAGCCGCAGTGCATGCAGCAGGCCGGTGCGACGCGGGTTCAGGCCCACCTGCTTCAGGCGCAGCTCGGAGCCGGGAATGATGCTGGCGGCCACCAGGAAGAACGCTGCCGAGGAAAAATCGGCAGGCACCGCGATGTTGGTGGCACGCAGGCGCTGGCCACCGTGCAGGCGCGCCTTGCCCGGCGAGAACTCGATCTGCACGCCGAACGCGGACAGCATGCGCTCGGTGTAGTCGCGGGTGGGGTGCGGTTCGACGACGCTGGTTTCGCCCTGTGCGTACAGGCCTGCCAGCAGCACGGCCGACTTGATCTGCGCGCTGGCCACCGGCGAGGTGAACGCGATGCCGTGCAGTGCCTGGCCACCGTGCACGTGCAGCGGCGGCGTGCCATCGTCCTGGGTATCGATCTTCGCCCCCATCTGCGACAGCGGGCCGGTGACACGGCGCATCGGCCGGCCGGACAGCGATTCGTCGCCGATCAGGGTGCAGTCGAACGACTGCCCGGCCAGCAGGCCCGCCAGCAGGCGCATGCCGGTGCCGGCGTTGCCGCAGTCCAGCGCTGCGCTGGGCGCCTGCAGGCCATCGATGCCGACGCCGTGGACGATGCGCTGCGACGGGCTGGGGGTTTCGATGCGCACGCCCAGCTGGCTGAAGATGCGCGCGGTGGCGCGGGTGTCTTCGCCTTCCAGGAAACCCTCGATGTGAGAGGTGCCGTCAGCCAGCGCGGCAAACATCACCGAACGGTGCGAAACCGACTTGTCGCCGGGAATGGTGAGGCTGCCCTGCAGCGGCTGGCCCTTGCGGGCGATCCAGTGTTGCGCGTTGCTCATCGTTCGATCATTCCGTAGACGCCGGCGGGCCGGCGGTGCATCAAGGGGCGGTGGCCGCGGCCACCGCGGCAGGCATCAGGGCACGGCCACCGGATAGGAGCCGAGGACCTTGATCTGCGCCGAGTGTGCTTCCAGTTCGGCCAGCGCGGCCTGCATCGGCGCGTCGTCGATGTGGCCGGCCAGGTCGATGAAGAAGCCGTACTCCCACTTGCCGTGGTGCGAAGGCCGCGACTCGATGCGGTTCATGCTGATGCCGTGGCGTGCGAACGGACTGAGCACGTCGAACAGCGCACCCGGCTTGTCATGGATGAAGACCAGCACCGAGGTGCGGTCATGGCCGGAGGTCGGGAAGATGTTGCGGCCCACCACCAGGAAACGGGTGGTGTTGTCGGCATCGTTCTGGATCGGCTTGGTCACCACCTTCTTCAGGCCGTACACGTGGCCGGCACTTTCGCCACCGATGGCCGCCGCATCGTCGGCGTTGCGCGCGCGGCGTGCGCCTTCGGCGTTGCTGGAGACCGGAATCTTCTCGGCCTTGGGCAGGTTGGCGCGCATCCACGCCGAGGTCTGCATGAACGACTGCGGGTGGCCGTAGACGCGTTCGATGTCCTCGATGCGGCCGCTGCGCGACATCAGGTACTGCTGCACGCGCAGTTCCACTTCGCCGCAGATCTTCAGGTTGGAGGTCAGGAACATGTCCAGGGTGATCTGGATGGTGCCCTGCCCCGAGTTCTCCACCGGCACCACGCCGAAATCGGCGTTGCCCGCTTCCACTTCCTGGAAGACTTCTTCGATGCTGGCCAATGGCAGGCCCAGCGCCGAGCGACCGAAATGCTTGAGCACGGCCTGCTGGCTGAAGGTGCCTTCCGGGCCGAGGTAGCCGATCTTCAATGGCTCCTGCTGGGCCAGGCAGGCCGACATGATCTCGCGATAGACGTGCACCAGCACTTCATCGCTGAGCGGGCCTTCATTGCGGTCCACCACCATGCGCAGCACCTGTGCTTCACGCTCGGGGCGGTAGTAATCGACGGCGGCGGCAAGCTTGCCCTTGGCCTTGCCGACCTGGTGGGCGAACTGCGCGCGCTCGGCGATCAGGCGCTGGATGTCGCGGTCGATCTGGTCGATCTTCGAACGCACGTCGGCCAGTGCCAGCGGCGCCTGGGTGGGGGCCGGCGTCGATGCAGCCCTGGCCTTGGACGTGCCCTTGGACGCAGCGCTGTCCTTGGCCGGTGCGGCCTGCTTCGGCGCCTTCTTGCTGGATTTGCTTGCCATCGGAATTCCCTGTTGCGTGGGCACGCACCCGACGGTGCGCGCCGTTCATTGCTCAGCCGTAGCGCTGCTGGAAGTCGGCCATGAAGGCGACCAGCGCCTCCGCACCCGCCAGCGGCATGGCGTTGTACAGCGAAGCACGGATGCCGCCGACCACCTTGTGACCCTTCAGCGCCAGCAGGCCGGCGGCCTTGGCCTCGGCGACGAAACGCGCATCGAGGTCGGCGTTGGGCAGGAAGAACGGGATGTTCATCCGCGAACGCGCCGCGTGCGCGACTTCATTGCGATAGAAGCCGCCGGACGCATCGATGGCGCCGTACACCAGCGCGGCCTTGGCCGCATTGCGCCGGGCGAACTCAACCACGCCGCCTTCAGCCAGCATCCACTTGAACACCAGCCCCGCCAGGTACCAGTTCCAGGTGGGCGGGGTGTTGAGCATCGAGTCGCGCGCCACGTGCGAGCGGTAGTCGAAGATGTCCGCGCGCGGCTGGCCACTGCGCTCCAGCAGGTCGCGACGGATGATCATCACCGCGATGCCGACCGGGCCCAGGTTCTTCTGCGCGCCCGCGTAGATGACGCCGTAGCGGCGCACATCCAGCGGTTCGCTGGCGATGGACGAGCTGAAATCGGCCACCAGCGGCACATCGCCGGTATCGGGCACGTCACGGAACTCGACGCCGTGGATGGTCTCGTTGGCGGTGATGTGCACATAGGCCGCATCGGGCGAAAGCTGCCAGCTGCTGCGCGCGGGCAGCTCGCGGTAGCCCCCGTCCTCGCTGCTGGCAGCGATGTTGACGTCCACATAGGGGCCGGCCTGCTTGACCGCCGTCCTGCCCCAGTGGCCGCTGACCACGTAGTCGGCACGCTGGCCGGGGCTTGCGAAATTCAGCGGGATCAACGCCTGCTGGGTGGTGGCGCCGCCGGACAGGAACAGCACGGCGTAGTCCTCGGGAATGTCGAGCAGGCGGCGCAGGTCCGCCTCGGCCTCGGCGGCGACGGACATGAATTCCGCACCGCGATGGCTCATTTCCACGATCGAGGCGCCGGTACCGTGCCAGTCCAGCATTTCCGCCTGCGCCTGGCGCAGGACCGATTCCGGCAAGGTTGCAGGGCCGGCACTGAAGTTGAACGCGCGCGTCATGTCACACCTGTGGGGCAAGATCCCTAGTATGCCGCAGTGCACCAGCCTTGCGGCCTTGCGCGGCAAGGGAAATTTGGTTTCATCGGAATCCATCGCCCGCGGCACTGCACCGGTAGTCGCCAACCTGGGCCGGCGCCTGCCCGAAGCACGGAGACGACAGGCTCAGCGCGCGCCGAACCAGAGCAGCAGGCTGAGCAGCGCAGCCAGCAGCAGTGCGCTGACCAGCAGCCACGGCCAGCGGCGGACCCGGCGCGGAGGAAGGGGCTCGGCAGGCGCCCGTTCGGCCTCGTGGCTGGACTCATCCTCGGCCGCCAGCGGCCGCCGGCGCGGATCACGCGGCACTTCCAGCACGAAACGGTGCTGGCCATCGAATACCACCTGGTCGCCCGGCTGCAGCCAGCAGTGGCGCACGGCCACGCCGTTGACGCAGGTGCCATCGGCGCTGCCCAGGTCACGCAGCAGGACGCGATCGCCGTGCACTTCCACGCGCGCGTGCTGTTCGGCGAACGCCGGATCGTCGATGGCGATGTCGGCCTCGGTGCCGCGGCCGATCACGCGGGCGCGCGACAAGGTGAAACTGCGGCCATGGTGCAGGCCACCGACGCCCCGCAGCAGGCGCTGCTCGTCGCCGGCATCTTCGC
Organism: Stenotrophomonas sp. GD03680; assembly: GCF_029844625.1. NCBI lineage: Bacteria > Pseudomonadati > Pseudomonadota > Gammaproteobacteria > Lysobacterales > Lysobacteraceae > Stenotrophomonas > Stenotrophomonas sp. GD03680. The sequence goes on from NZ_JAOCKC010000018.1 coordinate 7,659, forward strand.
CGTCCGGTGACGGCGCCTGCAGCAGGCTCTCGGCTTCGCCCCGCAGGACCATTTCCACGCCATCGACATACACCGCATCGCCGGCGCGCAGCAGCGCCATGCGCCGTACCGGACGGCCGTTGACATGGATGCCGCGGATGCCGTTGCCGACCTGGAGCCAGAGGCCGCGATCATCCATGCAGAACTGCGCCAGCAGCAACGCGCCGTTGCCCGCTTCGCCCAGCCGCACGCTGCCGTTGGCATGGCGCACGATGCGTTGCACCCCGGGCCGCAGCGGCTGGTCGGGCTGTTGTTGTTGACTGAAGTGAACAAGCAGGTTCTGCACGCGGCGCAGCCTAGCAGGTTGGCCGGCATCGAAGAAGAACCCCGGATGAGCGCTTGGCGCGGACGCGATCGATGCGCACAATGCTCGCCCTCTCTGATCACCCCGCCCTGCGCCAGGAGCCTGCATGTCCACCATCGATGTCCGCCACGCCCACGCCCTGCCCGACGCACAGGCGCGCGAGGCGATCGAACAGGTTGCCGCCAAGCTGGCCGAGCGCTTTGGCCTGAAGTCCTCGTGGAGCGCCGATGTGCTGAATTTCTCCGGCAGCGGCGTGGACGGCGCGATCGAGCTGCAGCCGGGCGCCGTGCGGGTGACCGCCAAGCTCGGCTTCCTGCTGTCGGCAATGAAAGGCATGGTCGAAAGCGAAATCCAGCGCGTGCTGAAGGAAAAGCTGGGCTGAACCACGACAGCGGCCGTCACGGCCCTGCAACGGCGGCGCGCGCTACTCTCGGGGCAGGTCCAACTCCCACGGGAAGTGCGATGAACCGCTACGAAAACGACGACCGCCGCGACGACGACGCCACCTTTGGTGAACAGGCCGGACGCTTCTCACGCAAGCTGAGCGATTCGGCCCAGCAGGTCTGGCTGGCCGGACTGGGTGCGCTGGGCCGGGCACAGGCCGAAGGCAGCCGTTTCTTCGATGGGCTGGTGAAGGAAGGCGAGGCCTGGGAGGCCCGCCGCCGTGAGCGCGCCAGCGAGCAGGGCCCGGGATGGCGCGACAACGTCGAGTCCTCGCTGGATGAGGCGCGCGAGAAGGCCTCGGGCACCTGGAACAAGGTCGAAAAGGCCTTCGACGACCAGGTGCAGGGCGTGCTCAAGCGCCTGCATGTGCCCACCGCCGACGAGCTCACCGCGCTGGAGGCACGCCTGGACGCCCTGCATGCGCGCCTGGCCAAGCTGGAGACGCGGGCGGCCTCGGGCAGCGATGCGCCGGCGCCGGGCAGCCACCAGTCGCCGGGCAGCGTGCCCTGACGATGGATTGTTGCAATGCAATAAAATTTGCCTGACAATCGCGAGCAACCCGCCAATCGCTTCGCCTGCCGTTTGTTCCCTCCCCTCACGGCTTCAGGATTGGCGGGTTTTTCGTGCCTGCGGAACGCCGATCTGAGCGTTCCATCACGCTTGCTGTGGGGAACGTCCTGACCCTGCCAGGCAGTGCGCGCTTTACACTGTCTGCTTCCGTTTTCGCCCCTTCCGCGCTCTCCCTGCATGCTTCCCTGGATTCTGGCCCTGCTGTCGGCCCTGCTTATCTGTTCCCTGGCCGTCGTTCACCTGTGGTGGATCAAGCGGCGGCAGAAGGAGATGCAACTGGGCCTGCAGGCCTTGGCCGGCATGCACTGGCGGGAGTTCTCCGCGCTGGTCAAGCGGATGCTGCGCGAGCAGCGCGGCCTGCGCGAACTGGAGGTTCCTGCCGAGGATGCCCGCGAGCCCAGCAGCGATTTCCTGCTCAGCGATGGCCCCAATACCTGGCGGGTGTCCTGCAAGCATGGCCTGGCCTATCGCATCGGTACCGCTGCGGTGAACGAACTGGGCGCGGCAGCGCGGCTGGCCGGGGCCAAGGGCGGCGTGCTGATCACCGAAGGCCGGATCCAGCGCGATGGCCGTAGTGCCGCCGAGCTGCAGGCCGTGGAGGTGCTGGACGGCCCGCGCCTGTGGCCATTGCTGCAGCCCTATCTGCCGGCCGACATCGATGCGCGCGTGCGCGCCACTGCACGCCACGCGGCCCTGCGTCGCATCGCCATTGCCGCGTTGGCCTCGGTAACCGTCGGCCTGCTGGTCGGCCTCGGCCTGCAGGGCCTGCACCTGGCGTCACCGGCGCCGCAGGCGGTGACCGCCCCTGCCTCCGCCGACATCGCCGCCGCGGCGCCTGCCGCTGTCTCCCAGGCGCCCGCACCGGCAGCGGCAGCGCCTGCTGCTGCCGTTTCCACGCCGGCAGACGATGGCCACAGCGACCCCAACCCGGATATGGCGACCCTTGACCGCTACCAGGCGGATCTGGCCCGGGCGCTGGCTGGCCAGCCCGGCATTGCCAGCGGCGTCTGGCTGACCCGGCAGACCCTGGCGATCAACCGCACCGGCGAACTTGACGATGTGTGGCCGCGCGTCTGCACGCAGGTCCTGCGCTACCCCGCGCTGCGCACGGTGCGCGTGCAGCTCAATGCCCGCCCCGGCGTGGATGAGCCGGTGCGCTGGCGGCAGTGCGCGACGTATTGATCTGAACGCGCGGAAGCGTGCGCGCTAGCGCGCGCCGGGCGCGAAGCGGGCCACCAGATCCCAGGCATCGCCGAGGAACACCTGGCGCACGCGGGTGATGGGCTGTTCGCCCCGCCAGGTCAGGCGTTCGATCACAAGGCAGGCGGTGCCCGGCTTCACGTCCAGCAGGCGGGCAGACGCCGTGTCCGCACCCCACGCGCTGATGCGGTGCTGCGCCCGGGTCCAGGACACATTCTGCAGCAGCCAGCTACCCGGCGCGGTGGTGCTGAAGTCCACCTCCAGCACCTCCGGTACACCCACCGGGCTGATCAACCGGTGCTCCAGCGCCAGCGGGCGGCCATCGGCCAGATGCAGACAGCGCATCGCCAGCAGCATTTCACTGCCGGCCAGCTCCACTTCACCGGCATTGCCGGCGTCGGCCAGGCGCAGCTCGCGCTGCAGCAGCCGGTACCCGTACTGGTGGCCACGCGAGCCGACCTCCATCGCGATGTCCGGAATCTCCAGCGCCACCTGTTCCAGATGCGGTGGCTGCCGGGCGACGAACGAACCGGCCCGGCGGCGACGCTCGATCATGCCGCTCTCGGCCAGCGCGGTCAGCACCTTGTTGACGGTCATCCGCGAGCAGCCGTACTGCTCCATCAGTTCGTGCTCATAGGGGATGCGGAAACCCGGCGCCCACTCTCCGCTGAGAATGCGGCTTTCCAGGTCGCTGCGGATGCGCTGGTTGAGCGTGGCGGACTTGCTGGCCTTCACGTGACAGGTCTCGATGGCGGGAAGCGATCAGCCCAGCACGCCGTGCAGGGCGGTAGCGAAGGCGGTGGTGATCGCCTCGCGCTGGAGGTGGCGGCCTTCGGCCACGCATTGGCGGCCATGGCGCCAGACCGATCGCAGCGCGCCATTACGTGCGGCGAACACCCAGCTGTCAAGCCATGCGTCATCCCGTCGCGCCTGCAGCGCGGGATGTGCGGCGTCCAGTTCGAGCAGGTCGGCACTGGCCCCGACCTGCAGACCTGCGGCCACGCCCAACGCCTGTGCGCCGCCGTGCAGCGCGCCCTCGAACAGGAATCTGCCGCTGCTGCGGCTGGCATCGGCAGCCAGCACGTTGCGCCCGCGCAGCGCCAGGCGTTGGCCGTATTCGAGCAGGCGCAGTTCCTCAGCCGCATCGATCAGCACGTTGGAATCGGACCCCACGCCGAAGCGCCCGCCTTCGCGTGCGAACGCCTGCATCGGGAACAGGCCATCGCCCAGATTGGCTTCGGTGATCGGGCACAGGCCGGCGACGGCCCGGCTGGCGACGATGGAGGCGCGCTCGTCATCGGATATGTGGGTGGCGTGCACCAGGCACCAGCGCGCGTCCACCTCGGTGTGCGCGTACAGCCACTGCACGGGACGCTGTCCACTCCACGCCAGACAGGCGTCGACTTCGCGCACCTGCTCGGCGATGTGGATGTGCACCGGGCCCTCGTTCAACGGCAGCAGTGCTGCCAGTTCATCGCCGGTGACGGCCCGCAGACTGTGCGGGGCGATGCCCAGCACCGCATCGGGCAACGCGGCCAGCGCAGCACGGGCACCCTCCAGCAGCCGCGCAAAACCGTCCACGTCGTGAATCAGCCGACGCTGGGCCGGGTTCGGCGCTGCACCACCGAAATCGGCGTGGGCATAGAACACCGGCAGCAGGGTCAGGCCGATGCCGGTCTGTGCCGCGGCTGCGGCAATACGTGCACTCATCTCGGCCCGGTCGGCGTAGGGCCGCCCCTCCGCATCGTGGTGCAGGTAATGGAACTCGCCGACACGGGTGAAGCCGCTTTCCAGCATCTCCATGTATGCCTGGGCAGCGATGGCCTGCACTGCGTCCGGGCGCAGGCGGGCAAGGAAGCGGTACATCAGTTCGCGCCAGCTCCAGAAACTGTCGCCGTCGCCGCCCCCGATCTCGGTCAGGCCGGCCATGCCGCGCTGGAACGCATGGCTGTGCAGGTTCGGCAGGCCCGGCACCAGGATGCCGACCCGGGCATCCCCGTCCTGCGTGGGCTGCCCCACGTCGATCGCGGCGATGCGCCCCGCCTGCACCTGCAGGCGGACATCGCGGGCCCAGCCATCGGCGAGCAGCGCGTGGGCGGCATGGAAACAGGACGGGGAACGCGAATCGGACATGGCTGGACAACCCGAAATGGACACCTATATTGTATAGACATATAAGCACAGCCGCAGTGTGGATGCCATGCATGTCGATACCCTCTGGTCCAACGTCCATCTGATCACCCTCGACGGTGAGGGCCTGGGTGTCCTCCGTGACGGCGTGCTGGCCTGCGCGGGCGGTCGCATCGTCCACGTCGGCCCGGCCGGCAGCGATGCCCATCTGCAGCCGACCACCCGCATCGACGGCGAAGGCCGCTGGGTCTCGCCCGGCCTGATCGACTGCCACACCCACCTGGTCTACGCCGGCAACCGCGCCAACGAATTCGAGCAGCGCCTGCAGGGTGTGAGCTATGCCGACATCGCCCGCGCGGGCGGCGGCATTGTCTCCACCGTGCGCGCCACCCGCGCCGCAACGCCAGCCCAGCTTGCCGCCGAGAGCCGTCCTCGCCTGCTGGCGATGCGCGCCGAGGGCGTGACCACGATCGAGATCAAGTCCGGCTACGGCCTGACCCTGGACGACGAGCGCAAGCAGCTGCAGGTCGCACGCGCGCTGGGCGAGGAATGCCGGGTGAATGTGGTGCCGACCTTCCTGGGTGCCCATGCGGTTCCCCCGGGCCGCCAGGCGCAGGAGTACATCGACGAGGTCTGCGACGTGATGATTCCGGCCATCGCGGCCGAGGGCCTGGCCGAAGCCGTGGACGTGTTCTGCGAGAACATCGCATTCTCCCCTGCGCAGGCGCGGCAGGTGTTCGACGCCGCACGCACGAACGGACTGGCGGTGAAGATCCATGCCGAGCAGTTGAGCAACCAGCACGGCGCAGAGCTTGCCGCCGGCTTCGGCGCGCTGTCGGCCGATCACATCGAACATCTGGATGACGCCGGTATCGCCGCGATGGCGGCGGCCGGCACCGTTGCCGTGCTGCTGCCGGGCGCGTTCTATTTCACCCGCGATACCACCCCGCCGCCGATTGCCGCGCTGCGTGCAGCGGGTGTGCCGCTGGCACTGGCCACCGACAGCAACCCGGGCACCTCGCCGCTGACCAGCCCGCTGCTGGCGATGAACATGGGCGCGACCCTGTTCCGCCTGACGGTGGACGAGTGCATCGCCGGCTTCACCCGCGAAGCAGCGCGTGCGCTGGGCCATGGCGACCGCATCGGGCGCCTGGTCGTGGGCATGGACTGCGACCTGGCGATCTGGGACATCGACGCGCCCGCCGACCTGGTCTACCGCATTGGATTCAACCCGCTGCACGCGCGCGTGGTGCGCGGTCAGCCCGACCTGCCTGCCTCCTGGAGCAACACATGAGCAACACCCTGGTTCTTCGCCCCGGCCATGTCACCCTCGCCCAGTGGCGACAGGTCTATCGCGGTGCGCCGCTTGCGCTGGATCCGGCGGCGCTGCCGGTGGTACGCGCCAGTGCCGCCGCCGTGGCGGCCATCGTCGCCAAGGGTGCGCCGGTGTACGGCATCAATACCGGCTTCGGCAAGCTGGCCAGCGTGCGCATCGAGCGCGAAGACCTGGCCACGCTGCAGCGGAACATCGTTCTTTCGCACGCCGCAGGCGTGGGTGAGCCGATGCCCGCCAGCGTGGTGCGGCTGATGATGGCGCTGAAGCTGGTCAGCCTGGCCCAGGGGGCTTCCGGTGTGCGCGAGGAGACGCTCCTGCTGCTGGAGGCGATGCTGGTCAAGGGCGTGTTGCCGGTGGTGCCGGCGCAGGGCTCGGTCGGCGCATCGGGTGACCTCGCACCGCTTTCGCACCTGGCCAGCGTGATGCTGGGCGTGGGCGAAGCCTTCATCGGCGATGAGCGGCTGCCGGCCCGGGACGCACTGGCGCGGGCCGGCCTGCAGCCGGTTGAACTGGGCGCAAAGGAAGGCCTGGCCCTGCTCAATGGCACCCAGTTCTCCACCGCCTATGCACTGGCCGGCCTGTTCGAAATCGAGACCGTGTTCCAGGCCGCGCTGGTCACCGGCGCACTGTCGGTGGAAGCGGCAAAGGGATCGGATACACCGTTCGATCCGCGCATCCATGCCATTCGTGGCCAGCGCGGACAGATCGCCACGGCCGCCACGCTGCGCACGCTGATGCAGGACTCGGGCATCCGTGAATCGCATCGCGACAACGACGTGCGGGTGCAGGATCCGTATTGCCTGCGCTGCCAGCCGCAGGTGATGGGTGCGGCACTGGACATCCTGCGCCAGGCCGCCACCACGCTGGAAATCGAAGCCAACGGCGTGTCCGACAATCCGCTGGTGTTCACCGACAGCGGCGAGGCGCTGTCCGGCGGCAACTTCCACGCCGAGCCGGTGGCCTTCGCGGCCGACATGCTGGCGATGGCGGTGTGCGAGATCGGTTCGATCAGCGAACGCCGCCTGGCCATGCTGGTGGATCCGGCACTGTCCGGCCTGCCGGCTTTCCTGACCCCGCGCCCCGGCCTGAATTCCGGCTTCATGATTCCGCAGGTGACCGCCGCCGCGCTGGTGTCCGAGAACAAGCAGCGGGCCTATCCGGCCAGTGTGGATTCGATCCCCACCTCGGCCAACCAGGAAGACCACGTGTCCATGGCCGCACACGGTGCGCGCCGACTGATGCAGATGGCCGAGAACGCGGCCAATGTGATCGGCATCGAGCTGCTGGCCGCCGCACAGGGCTGTGACTTCCATGCGCCGCTGCGCTCCAGCGCTGCACTGGAGAACGTGCGCGCCACCCTGCGCGCGCAGGTGCCGACCCTGCAGGACGACCGCTACTTCCACCCGGACATGGTGGTTGCCACCTCGCTCGTGCGCAGCGGCGCGCTGGCACGGGGCCTGGAAGCTGTCCTGCCGACCGCGGAGCCGCAGGCATGAATGCCCACCCCGAATGGCTGACGGTGCACGAGGGCGATGCCCCGCTGATCGTCAGCTTCCCGCATACCGGCAGCGAGCTGCCGCACGATCTGATCGGCGACTATCACTCGCCGTGGCTGGCGCGTCGCGACGCCGACTGGTGGGTGCACGAACTTTACGACTTCGCACGCGGCATGGGCGCGACCACCGTGCGGTCGGCGATCTCACGTTCGGTGATCGATCTCAACCGCGATCCCAGCGGGGTATCGCTGTACCCGGGCCAGAACACCACCGGCCTGTGCCCGCTGACCACCTTCGACAACCAGCCGCTGTACCACGCCGGGCGCGAGCCGGACGAAGCGGAGATCGCGCGCCGTCGGGACACCTATTTCGCGCCTTACCACGACGCGCTGGCCGCGCAGATCGCGCGGCTGCGCGCACGTCACGGCACGGTGGTGGTGTATGACGCGCACTCGATCCGCTCGCACATTCCACACCTGTTCGACGGTGAACTGCCGCAGTTCAATCTCGGCACCGCCGGTCCGTCCGGCGCACCGGATACCTCCTGCGACAACGCACTGAGCGACGTGGTGGAGAACCTGCTGAAGATCAGCGGCATGAGCCAGGTGCGCAACGGCCGCTTCAAGGGCGGCTGGATCACCCGACACTACAGCAACGTGGCCAGCGGCGTGCACAGCCTGCAGATGGAGCTGGCCTGTCGCGGCTACATGCACGAACCCCTGCCGGACCAGGTGGACGAGCACAGCTGGCCCACCCCGCTCGACCCCGACCACGCCGCACCGCTGCGCCACACCCTGGCGCAGGTGCTCAATGCCTGCCTTGAATTTGCTACGAACCGGAGCGCCGCATGACCCGCAACGACCCGTCCCGCACCCTTGCCGCACCGACCGGCACCACGCTCAACGCCAAGAGCTGGCTGACCGAAGCACCGCTGCGCATGCTGATGAACAACCTGCATCCGGACGTGGCCGAACGGCCGCAGGAACTGGTGGTGTACGGCGGCATCGGCCGCGCCGCGCGCGACTGGGAGAGCTTCGATGCCATCGTCGAAACGCTCAAGCGCCTGGACGATGACCAGACCCTGCTGGTGCAGTCGGGCAAGCCGGTGGGCGTGTTCCGCACGCATGCCGATGCGCCGCGCGTGCTGATCGCCAACTCCAACCTGGTGCCGCGCTGGGCCAACTGGGACCACTTCAACGAGCTGGATAAGAAGGGCCTGGCCATGTACGGCCAGATGACCGCCGGCAGCTGGATCTACATCGGCGCCCAGGGCATCGTGCAGGGCACCTACGAGACGTTCGTGGAAATGGGCCGCCAGCACTTCGGCGGCGATCTCACCGGCAAGTGGTTGTTCACCGGCGGCCTGGGCGGCATGGGCGGCGCGCAGCCGCTGGCGGCAGTGATGGCGGGTGCCTCCTGCCTGGCGGTGGAGTGCCGCAGGAGCAGCATCGACATGCGCCTGCGCACCGGCTACCTGGACACCTGGACCGACAACCTGGACGAAGCACTGCGCCTGATCGATGAAGCCTGCAAGGCGGGCACGCCGAAATCGGTGGGCCTGCTCGGCAACGTTGCCGATGTGCTGGCCGAACTGCTCAAGCGAGGCGTGAAGCCGGACCTGCTGACCGACCAGACCTCCGCGCACGACCCGGTGAACGGCTACCTGCCGCAGGGCTGGACCGTCGAACAATGGGACGAGAAGCGGGTTTCCGCACCGAAGGAAGTGGAAAAGGCCGCGCGCGCCTCGATGGCCAACCATATCCGCGCCATGCTCGGCTTCCACGCACTGGGCGTGCCGACCGTCGATTACGGCAATAACCTGCGGCAGATGGCGCTGGAAGAAGGCGTGGCCAATGCCTTCGATTTCCCCGGCTTCGTCCCGGCCTACATCCGTCCGCTGTTCTGCCGCGGCATCGGCCCGTTCCGCTGGGCCGCGCTGAGTGGCGATCCGGAAGACATCGCCAAGACCGACGCCAAGGTGAAGGAACTGATTCCGGACAACCCGCACCTGCACCGCTGGCTGGACATGGCCGCCGAGAAGATCAAGTTCCAGGGTCTGCCGGCGCGCATCTGCTGGGTGGGCCTGGGTGACCGCGATCGGCTGGGGCTGGCCTTCAACGAAATGGTCGCCAACGGTGAGCTGAAGGCGCCGGTGGTGATCGGCCGCGACCACCTGGACAGCGGCAGCGTCGCTTCGCCGAACCGAGAAACCGAAGCCATGGCCGACGGTTCCGACGCAGTCTCCGACTGGCCGCTGCTGAACGCGCTGCTCAACACCGCCAGCGGTGCGACCTGGGTATCGCTGCACCACGGCGGCGGCGTGGGCATGGGCTTCTCGCAGCACGCCGGCATGGTCATCGTCTGCGATGGCACCGAGGCGGCCGCCAAGCGCATCGGTCGTGTGCTGTGGAACGACCCGGCCACCGGCGTGATGCGCCACGCCGATGCCGGCTATGAGATTGCCCTGGAGTGCGCGAAGGAAAAGGGGCTGGACCTGCCGGGCATTCTGGGCTGATCGTGACCCGGGTGTCGCCGGGCATGGCCCGGCGCTACCGGCGCGGTACCTGCAATGCCGGGCATGGCCCGGCGCCATGCGCTTGACCCCGCCCCCGCCGCTGACCAAGATGCGCCATCGCCACTGACGGATCATCGCGATGTACCGCGCCCTTGCCGCGCTCTTCTGTGCCTTGACCGTTGCCCTGCCTGCTCTGGCGGGGGATGTTCGCAACGATCTTCCGACCCGGATGGATGCGCAGTTGCAGGCCAACCGCGAACGCTATGGCATCGCCGGCCAGGCGGTACTGGTCGCACACAACGGCCAGGTGCTGTACCAGGGCGCCAGCGGTGAACGTGATCCCGCTACCCATTCACCGGCCACCGTCGATACCATCTTCGCCGCGCAGTCGATGGCCAAGCTGCTGACCAGCACGCTGGTGATGCAGCTGGTCGATGAGGGAAAGGTGGATCTGGATGCACCCGCCAGCCGCTACGTGCCGGACTTGCCCGCAGCATGGCAGGCGATCCGTGTGCGTGATTTCCTCAACCACAGCTCCGGTGTCGGCGAGTACTACGAGCGGGTGGACAACCGCTGGGTGAGCAACGGCTACAACGGTCTCGCACCCGATCTCGCCGCCGCACTGAAGGTCGCTGGTTCGGCACCGATGCAGTTCGCCACCGGCAGCCGCGTGCAGTACACGCAGGCCAACTATCTGGTGCTGACCGCATTGCTGCAAACGCATTACGGCAGGCCCTACCCGGCGATCGCCCGCGAACGCATCCTGCAGCCGTTGAAGATGGCCAGCACCTCGTGGGGTGTCGCCAGCGTGCCAGCCCTGCGCGCGGCCGTGCCGTACATCGGCAAGGATGGGCAGCTGCAACCGGCCAACGAAGATCCGTGGCCGGACTACGGCTGGGGCCATGCCGACCTGCAGACCAGCGTGGGCGACATGAACCGTTTCCTGCAGGCGCTGGCCACCGGCAAGCTGCTGCGTACGGCAACACTGGAAAAGCTCTGGCAGCCGCAGAGGCTGACCGATGGCCGCAGCAATTTCTTCTCCACCGGCTGGGATACCACGCGCAGCGATGGCTACACCCAGATCGGTCATGATGGTGGCACCCGCGTGCGCGCGCGGCTGGCGTACAAGGACACCCTGGCCAGCGGCTACTGGCTGTTCGTGTACCTCACCAACGGCAGCGCCCGCAACGTCTGGTCGAGCACCCTGGTGGAGAGCACGATGGCCGTCGCCGCACCCAAGGTGTTTCCGCACGCTGCGCTGTCCGAACGCCTGATTGCCTATGCGTTGGACGATGACGCAGGGGCTGCACAGGCAATGCGGGCCTGGCTGCGCGACGACCACGGCGTCACCGGCAGCGAGCTGGAACGCGCGATCAACACCGATGGCTACGCCATCTTCGCGAACCTCGGTGCGCGCAGCGCGTTGAAGGTATTCGCCCTCAACACCGAGCTGTATCCGGATTCGGCCAATGTGTGGGACAGCCTGGCCGAGTGTCATGCGGCATTGGGTGAGAAGGATGTCGCAGAGCGGCTGTATGCGAAGTCGAAGGCGCTGGCGAAACCGTCTTTGTAGAGCCGAGCCGATGCTCGGCTCCGTAAAAAAAGCAGCCGAGCATGGGCTCGGCTCTACAGGTGCACCTGCCCCATACGCCGGTGATGGGTGACGTGGCGCCGTCGACCTGTTAACTTGCGCGCCACTTTCGTGGTTTACAGCATTTCCGCATGCCCCTCTCGTCGTACCGCCCCATCCCGTCGCTGTTATTCCTGGCCGTTTCCCTCGGCCTTTCCTCCACCGCCGCCGCGGCCCCGCAGGCCACTACCCTTGATGCCGTGCAGGTCACTGCGGCCGATGCCAGCGCCCAGGCCCGCGAGGCGCTGAAGCGCGTACCCGGCGCCAGCAACGTCATCGACGTGGCCAAGGCCGACAGCCGACTGGCCAGCAGTGCCGATGTACTCGCCTTCCAGCCGGGCATCAGTGCGCAATCGCCCGGCAACGAAGGCACCAAGGTCTCGATCCGTGGCTCGGGCATCAATCGCGGCCCGGGCGCACATGCCTCGGGCATCGCCGTATCGATCGACGGCCTGCCGTTGACCGGCCCCGGCGGCACGCCCTACGAACTGCTGGAACCGCTGTGGCTGTCGCGGGTAGAGGTGCTGCGCGGCGCCAACGGCTTCGAGCGCGGCGCGCTGGCGCTGGGCGGTGCCATCGACTATGTAAGCCGCAGCGGCCGTGATTCGGCCGGCATGCAGCTGCACTACGAAGCGGGCAGCCGTGGCTACCAGAAACGCGGCATCAGCTGGGGCGGTGTCAACGGCGATCTCGATTACTTCCTGGCCTACACCGATACCGAGTTCGATGGTTATCAGCGCCATGCGCGCGGCGACGGCAAGGGCGCGATGGCCAACATCGGCTGGCAGATCACGCCCGACCTGCAGACGCGTTTCTTCGTTCGCTACCGCGAAACCAATCACGAAACGCCCGGTCGCTTGACCCGCGATCAGATCCGCAACGATCCGCGAGCCGCGAACGCAGCCAACCTGGCCATCGATGCGCGCCGCCCGCAGCCGGGCAGTACCTGGGTCGGTAGTGTCACCACGCTGCAGATCGACGAGGATTCTTCGCTGCAGGCCGGGCTGGTCTATCACACGTATCCGATGGACTTGAACGAGAGCCTGTACCGCCAGCAGCTGGACTACGCCAACCTCAACGCCACGCTGGACTACCACCACCGCCACCGGCTGTTCGGCCTGGACAGCCGAACCACGATCGGTCTGCGCGTCACCCACGATCTGGACGCCGATGTGCGCGAGTCGCTGCGCTTTGCCAGCAACGGCTATGCCGCCGGTACGCGCACGCGTGACTTCCGCCACCACGGCACCGACAGCACACTGCACGTCAGCAATACCCTCGCCTTCAATGACCGCCTGCGCATGCAGACCGGGCTGGCGTTGATCAACACCCGCCGCGATGTGCAGGTGACCTGGCCGAGCAGTGGCGGCCGCCTGCGCGACCACGACTGGGACTACGCACCGCGACTGGGCTTCACCTGGCAGCACAGCGCGCAGACCCAGTGGTTCGGCAACCTCAGCCGCTCGGTGGAAGCGCCGCATCCTTGGTCGATGATCTGGGGCTCGAACCAATACTTCGGGCCGGGCAACGGACCGTCCAGCGGCCGCCAGCGCGCGCCGGTGCCGATGCAGAACCAGACCGCCACCACGCTGGAACTGGGTGCACGGGGCGATGCCGTGCTGGGCCGCTGGGAGCTGACCGGCTACTACGCGCACGTGAACCACGAGCTGCTGAGCGTGGAGTTGCAACCGGTGCCGAACCTGTTCATCGCAGAAAACAACGCCAGCCCCACCGTGCACCGCGGCATCGAAGCCGGTTTGGACAGCACGCTGTGGCAGGCCGCGCCGGGGCGCCTGTCGTTGCGCCAAGCGTACACCTTCAGTGATTTCCGTTACCGCCACGACGCGCGCTTCGGCAGCAACCGCCTGCCGGGCCTGCCGCGCCACAGCTACCAGGCCGAGCTGCGCTTCGATCATGCCTCCGGCCTGTACGCCGCGCTGAACACCGAATACGCCTCGCGCATCGCGGTGGACTACGCCAACAGCTACTGGGCCGACAGCCACGTGATCTTCGGCAGCCGCATCGGCTACGACGCACCCGGTGGCCGCTGGCAGGCGTGGGCGGAGATGCGCAACCTCGGCAACCGCCACTACGCGGCCACGGTCACGCCGGGCTACGACGACGCCGGCAAGGATGTCGCCCGCTCCACGCCTGGCGAAGGCCGGGGCATCTATGCAGGCGTGCGCTGGCGTTTCGATTGATCGCCCCGGGCGGCGCCGGGTGTGATCCGGCGTCGTCGTTTCAGCCACTTCGACGACGTACCCGGCAGCGCCCGACCGCGCGAATCATCGCTGGCGTGAGCTGCTGCGTGCGCTTGTGCTTGTCAGCGTGCGGGCGCCGAAACACCTGGCTGCGTCACTCCGGCCGCGCCTTGGTCACCGCTTCGATGCGATGGCCATCGGGGTCGACCACGAACGCCGCGTAGTAGAAGTCACCGTAATCGGGGCGCGGCCCGGGCGCACCGTTGTCAGCGCCCCCGTTGGCCACGGCGGCTGCGTGGAAGGCATCCACGGCCGCTGCCGAGTCCGCGGCAAACGCTACGTGGAAACCGGGACCCGGCGCTGCGGCGTCATCACGCAGCTTCAGGCACAGCGCATCCTCATCATCGACCACCCCATAACCGATCGCGGTCTCGTCCTCGAAGACCCGGCGAAACCCAAGCGTGGCGAGTGCGGCATCGTAAAAGCGGCCTGCGGCATCGAGGTCACGGACGCCGAGGGAGAGGTGGTGCAACATGTGGACGTCCTTGCCGGGCACGCAGCAGCGCGTTCGCGTTGATTCTAGCGCGCAGGTGGCGCGACAGCCCTGAGCAGCTGCGCGGCGACCTGGTCAAACGGAGCGATATCCTGCAGCGCGCGGCACATCGCCACCGCGCCTTCCACGCTGGCAATCACCAGGCTGGCCAGCTCACCCGCAGCGGCTGGCGCATGTCCTTCGGCGACGAGCGCCCTGGCGAGATGATCGTGCCAGCGCGCGAACACCTCGGCAGCTGCCGCGCGGGGTTGGCTCGGCACCGCGTCCATCGGCTCCTCAACGGCAGCGGCCAGCACCGGGCAACCCGCGCGGAACCCGGAGCGCAGCAGGCGCTCGCGCCACATCGCCAGGAACTGCTGCAGGCCCTGCACTGCGCCGCCCTTCAGCAGCGCCACCAGCAGCGCTTCCACCTTGTCGCCAGCCATAAGCGTGGCGCGCGCCAGCAGCTCCTGCTTGCCGCCGGGAAAGTGATGGTAGGTGGACCCCAGCGGCGCGTCGGCCAGCTTGGTCACTTCACGGATGCTGGTTGCATTCAGCCCGACCCGAGCCAGCATCTGCGCGGCGGCATCGATCACGCGCTGGGGAGCATCGGAAGTTCGCGGACTCATGGCTGCGCCTTGCTAAGACAGTCGTCATAGACTAGCGTACCGTCGATTCTATAACACTCGTAATAATCATGAATCTCTGGTTCCGCCTGCTCCATCTGCTGCTGTGCAGTCTGTTCCGGCCCAGGCTGGAGGCGCCTTTCGGCGTGTCGCGGCTGCAGTTCCGGGTGCTGCCCAACGATCTGGACAGCAACCTGCACATGACCAACGGCCGCTACTGGAACATCTTCGATCTGGGCCGGTTGGACCTGATCCTGCGCATGGGCCTGGGCAAGGTGGCGCTGCGCGAGAAATGGGCGCCGATCGTCGGCGCCGGCACCATCCAGTTCCGCCGCGAGCTCCGGCCATTCCAGCGCTTCACCCTGGAAACACGCCTGGCCGGCTGGGTCGGCACGCGCGTGATCATGGAGCAGCGCGTGCTGGTCGGCGACGGCCAGAAGATCGCCACGCGCGCCCTGCTGGTCACCGGCATCTATGATCGCCGCGCGCGTGCATTCGTGGGCATGCAGCAGATGATGGACGCCATCGGTTCGCCGTTGCCGCCCTCCCCCGCACTCAGCGCCGCCGCCGAAGCTCTGCTGGCTGCCGACGCCGCGCTGAAGCGCGACGACGACTGAGTTCCCGCCATCACGTCCCGACCTGCGGCATGTTCCGGACGACCATCACCGAGCGGCGCGCCTCGCCAGTGCCTGGTTGATCGCAGCCTCGGCCAGCGGTGCCATCACCGCGTAGCCTTTCGTGGTGGGATGCACGCCGTCGCCGGCCAGGTCGGCATCCAGACCGCCCTGCGCGTTGGCCAACGGCGTGTGGTAGTCCAGGTAGACCAGCTGTTGTTCGTCGGCATGGCGTTTCAGTGCACGGTTCAATGCACGCACCTTCGCGGCGGGCTCGATACCAGGCATCCAGGGGTACTCGCTGACCGGCAGCACCGAGGCCACCACCACGCTGATGCCCTGCGCTTTCGCCAGCGCCACCATCGCCTGCACGTTGTCTTCGATCATCGCCTGCGTGGCCTGGCCGGTATTGCCGGCGATATCGTTGGTGCCGGCCAGGATCACCACCACCTGGGGATGCAGCGCAAGCACATCCTGCGGGAAGCGAACCAGCATCTGCGCCGTGGTCTGGCCCCCGATGCCACGATTGAGATACCCCTTGCCGGGGAAGAAGGCGGCACTGCCCTCAGCCCCCCAGCCCTCGGTGATCGAGTCGCCGTAGAACACCACGCGTGGCTGTCCGGGCCGGGCAGCAGGCAGTACTGCGTTGGCGTCACGATAGCGCTGCAGCTGTGGCCAATCCGCCAGACGCTGCTGCATGAAACGGACTTCGTCCGGCCGCAGCTGCTCCACTGGCCGTGTCAGCAGCGGGTTGATGGCGGGTGCATCGGCCGCGCTCACGCCGCCGGTCATCGCCAATGCCAGCGCGATGGCGCCGGCCGTCAAAGCAGGAATGCGCATGCCGATCTCCCGTAGCGTTCTGTTCCGCACTCAGCGTGCCGCAGCGCGTGCGGCCACGCCAGTCACCTTCGCCGGCATCCACATGCCCGGCGTCCAGCCACTGGCCGCCAGGATCGCCTTCGGATCGTCCTGTTCGATCAGGGCGCGCACCGCTTCGCGCTTGTCCCTGGCCTGCAGGTAGTACGCCTTGGCGATGCGGTAGCCCACCCAGTAGCCCAGATCGTAGGGCGCGTCGGAACCGGGCGTGTAGTTGTACAGCCAGGGCGAAAGGTCGGTACTGTCCAGGTCCAGCGCGAATGCACTTTCGATGTGCACTTCCCTGCCCCGCGTCCATGCCGCGTGGCGTCCGTTGCCGACGTTGCCGGAAACCAGTTCGGTGATGAACTCGGCCACGCCTTCGGCCAGTGACAGGCGCAGCACCGTCGCACGCGGATCGCCCTGCTCGAAATCGATCGCACCGGTCTGCTGGATGTGCACGTACTCGTGCGCGATCACATGCACGAAGCGGTCCTGCACATTGGGGTTCATGAAGTCAGCCGCGCAAAGGGCTTCCAGCCCGATCAGCACGCCTCCCGGATGGGTCAGGCCGACCGGGCGGCCGCGCCCGACCATGATCGCGACCGGTGGAAACCTCGCCTGCGGATAGATCGCCTGCAGATTGGCAAACACCTGCACCAGCCGCTGGCGTACCGCAGGCAGTTCATCCAGGCAGGTCCGGCCATTGGCATACATCGCAGGGTCGCGACGCATGGCGTCGGCGATGCGTTCGGCGGTGACCCGTCGCCGGCTCGCGAACTCGCCCAGGCTGGGCGTCCCTTCGGCCAGGTACTGCGCCAACTGGGCGACGCTGGGCTGGCCATCGGTTGTGTCGTAAAGGGCATAGAAGCGGCTGGCGTCGGAAATCAGGATCTCGGGCCCGGGCGCTGCACCACCTGCCGACGCTCAGGCACACGCCGAGCGCCGGGCCAACGAAGCGCTCAATGCCATCCTCGCCGGGCAGGCACTGCCGCGCCGCGAGGTCCGCAGCAACTACGGCGTGGAAGGCGTGCCGATCCGCGAGCAGATCGTGCAGCGCGATGGCGGCGTGGTGATCACCCGCAACAGCTACGGTGCGCTGTGCCTGAACACTCCGGACGTCCTGTTCGCCGACATTGACCACCCGCAACCACCGGCAGGATGTGTGATGCCCGTCGTCATCACGGCAACCCTGCTGCCTGCCGTTGCCCTCATCGGCACCCTGCTCTGGCACTGGCTGGTGGGGCTGGTACTGGGCGTGGCAGCCGTGGCTCTGGTGAATACCGCGATGCTGATGCAACGCAGGCGTCGCCTGGCCGCTGCCGGTGGCGCCGAGGGCGTGGCCCTGCAGCGGGTTGCGGACTTCAGCAGGCAGCACCCGGACTGGCATCTGCGCGCGTACCGGACGCCGGCCGGGCTGCGGATACTGGCCATGCATGCCACGTTCTCCCCCGGCGACGAGGCGCTGCAGGCGTTCTTCAACGCACTGGGCACCGACACGCTGTACGCGCGCATGTGCCGGCTGCAGCACTGCTTCCGGGCCCGGCTGACACCGAAACCATGGCGTGTCGGCCTGAAGTACCGCATCCGCCCGCCCGCCGCCGCGTGGTCGGCCGAGCAGGCCGACAATCCGGACCGACTGGCCTGGATTACGGAGTATGAAAGCAAGAGTGACGGCTTCGCTGCCTGCGCCTATCTGCGCAGCTTCGGCGACACCACCCGGGTACATGCCAGGGCCGAGCATGTGCGCGACCTGCATGATCGCCTTTCGCACGCGCAGGACCGCCTGCCACTGGCGTGAGCGCGGATGCCCAGGCAGCGCTCTCCACGGACAACTTCCCTGCTGGGGCGCCTGTCCGGCCGCACCGCGATCGACCTGTCGCTGTCGAGTCTGCAACGTTGATCGCAGAGCATCCGTGGATGATCAATCTGCGGTTTCCTTGCGCAGCGCCCCACAACGCAGCGCCTCCTGGGCAATGTCGTCTCGTAATCTGTTCTGCAACCAGCCGATTCTGAAACGTTCGCGGCTGGGTTCCCCCGCAGGCAGCAGCGCCATCAGTGCATCGCTCAACGCCGGACGCCACTGCTCCTGCGCGCCTGCCAGAACGTGCTGGTCGAAGTTCGTCGATGACACGCGCTTCCATGGCAGCATCATTGCGTACTGGGAAGTGGACACCAGCACGGTGTCCGGGCGGCCCGGACGGCTTACGACCACGGTCATGCTGGGATGGTCGTCAGTCCAGAGGCCGCGGAAATGCGCTGCAACGCGCTCCCGCAGACCTTGCCCGGCCACCGCCCGGCGTGCCCAGGCCTGCTGCTGGGCGAACGAGCATCTGGCCGGCGGCGTGCTGCGCAGCTGTGGATCCAGCGTCAGCATGGTGGACCGGTCCAGCCGCGAAGCGATCAGATCCACCGTGGCGTCGCGGGTCAACGGCGCTGCCTGCAGCGCAGCCTCGAACGCTGACATCGCGCCGAACGGCAGCAGCTCCGGCACCCGCGGTTGCACGTCGGGCGCGTCAACCACCTGTACGCGGGTGGTCACGCCGTAGGCATCGCGCCGGATGACCCAGCGCTCAGATACGGAACCCCAGCCAGACCAGTCGTACGTGACGTGCACGCTCATCGGCCGCTGGACCGCCGTGGCCACAGGAGAAGCCAACAGCGGAGCGAGCGCCAACATCCATGCCTTCATGTGACTTCCCCGACTCTGTACTACAGCAGCCACCATGGCCCGGCTCCACAGGATGCAGGAAGGCCGCCCAAGGGCGGCCTTTCCATTCCTCACTTGGCGTTCTTCACGTAGGTGTCGAACCAGTTGAGCATCTCCGCCACCAGCTGCTCGTTCGACTCCAGCGCCGTATACCAGTGCGGCTCGTTCGGCAGCATCACCAGGCGGGTGGTGCCGCCGTTGCCACGGATCGCCTGGTACAGCTTGCGCGACTGGAACGGCTCGGTACCCGGATTGGCATCGTCCTCGCCATGCACCAGCAGCAACGGCAGCTTGATCTTGTCGGCGTAGAAGAACGGCGATGCCTTCAGGTAGACATCCTGTGCCTGCCAGACCGAACGCCGCTCGTTCTGGAATCCGAACGGAGTGAAGGTCTTGTTGTAGGAGCCGCTGGTCGCCACGCCCGCCTTGAACAGGGTGGTATGCGCGATCAGGTTCGCGGTCATCAGGCCGCCGTGGCTGTGGCCGGTGACGCCGATCCGGTTGCGATCCACCACGCCCATGTCGACGGCCTTGTCCACGGCCGCCTTGGCATCGGCTTCCAACTGCTCCAGGTAGGTGTCGTAGGCGTTCCTGGGATCACCGACAATCGGGAACGAGGCATTGTCGATGATCGCGTAGCCGGCCAGCAGCATCAGGCGGTACGGCTGCAGGCGGGTGAACGTCTGCTGCGAACCGGAGACCTGCCCGGCCTGCGCGGCATTGGCGAAGTCTGCCGGATAGGCGTAGAGGATGGCCGGCACGCGCTGGCCTTCCCGGTAGCCGGGCGGCGTGTACAGGGTGAACGACAGGTCCACGCCGTCGGCGCGCTTGTAGGTCACCAGCTGCTTCTTGATCTGCCGCACTTCAGGCGTGGGGTCGACCAGCTTCGTCAGGGCCGTCGCGGTGGAGGTGTACTGCGCCTCGCCCTGCTTGGCGTCCGCCACAGCATCGCCCTGCTGGCGCAGGAAGGCGTTCGGCGGGTCCATCACCGACTGGTGCCACGTCAGGTAGCGGCCGGGCGTATTGCTGAAGCCCAGGAACTGCTCGTAGGCATCGGCATCGCTGCGGAACAGGCGCTCACTCTTCAGTGTGGCCAGATCCAGACGGTCCAGGAACGGGCGATCCCCCTGCGGCGAAGCGCCCTGCCCGCGCAGGAACACGTACGTCCCTTCCTGCCGCACCACCGGTGCGCCATTGGGCAGGCGCTTGAACACCAGGTTGCCCGGATCGCCGTACAGCTCGTCGCTGGACATGTCCCACAACAGGCGGCCCTCCTGCCGGGGCTTGTCCACATCGACGATGCGGGTCTGCACCCAGTGCCGGTTCTCGTCATTCTCGAACTGGAACGACACGGCCGGGTCCGCCGTCCAGGCAATGCCTTCGAAGCGCTGCGCGGTACGCGCGATCTCCACCGGCTTGCCCGTGAACGGCGCCTTGAGCATGAGCACGCGGTCACGGTGCGGCACACTCACTTTCCAGTCGCCCTTGTCCAGTGCTTCGGCATACACCAGCGTCGCCGGATCGGTGGAGCGCCAGTCGAAACCGCGCGGCCCCTCCGGCACGCCGTGCACCGGCACGCGGTCGGCCAACGGCAGGCGGGCGATGGGGGTCGTGCGCCCACTGCTGACATCCAGTACCGCGACGTCGTTGGCGAAACGCTGGTAGGTAACCGCATGCGAGAACGGTGGCTTGATCGACTCGGTCAGCACATGCACGCCGTCTGGCGCCGCACTGACATCGTTGTAGATGGCCGGCTGGCCGACCGTTCGCACGGTGCCCGCCGCGGTATCCACCACCGCCAGCTGCGAGGCCCCGTAGTAGGCGAACAACGCTTCATCATGCACGCTGGTCAGCGTGTCGCGTGCCTCATAGGTGCTGCTCTCGCCACTGCTGCCGAGCGACTCCTGTGCATCGGGTCCGGTCGGCACGCCGCCATTGGAGGGTGCCGGCCCCTGGTTGGCCGGTACCAGCTTCACCAGCAGTGTCTGGGTGCCACCCAGCCACTGCACGGTGCTGCCGAAAATCGGGTTCAGCTGGACGTTCGGTACCTGCTTGACCTGACCGGTGGCGGCATCGCCCACCCACAGCTGCACGCTGGTCTCGACTGCATTCTGGAACGCGAAGTGGCTGCCGTCGGCCGACCACAGCGCGCCACCGGCACAGCCCTGCGGCAGGTTGACCCGGGTCTCCTTGCCGCTGCCGATCTCGACCAGGGTGAAGTCGGCCACGCAGGCCGGTATGCCATAGCCTCCGGGCGTGTCATGACGGCTGCGGTTCTTCGGCTCCAGGCGCACGCCGGCCAGTTTCAGGTAGGGCTGCGCCACCCGGCTGATCGACGGATAGGTCTGCGCGGTGGTCAGCAACAGACGCTGGCCACTGGGGTCCACGTTCGGCATTGGCGGCGGCGGTGCCTTCAGCACCTTCAGCAGATGCTCCGGCGGCTTGGCATAGTCGGCCCATGCCGGGCCTGCAGACAACAGCGTGACGGCAACGACGGCAATGGCAGCCGCCAGAGAGGTACGACGGATGAGCATCCTTATCCCCTGGTAGTGTCGGGCTGCCCGCGAAGCGGGCATGCGCCGAATCTAGCACCGCCCGGCCCGCGTTCAATGGGCCGGATGGGCTAGTCACCGGATAAGGCAAAGCGCAGGCCGGGTCACTACTGCCGGGCGTGCAGGTCCCAGGTGGCCAGATAGTCCGGGTCCACCACGATCATCCCGTTGGAGCGCATGCAGTACTCGCCCGGCTGGGCTGGCAGGTACTGGTCGAGCATGGGCGGCAGGTAGCGCTCGTGCCCATCGTTTTCGTCGGCAAGCACCACGCCTTCGAACGCGCTGATGCGCAGCACCGTGCCGGCATACTGCTCCAGCCCTTGAACCTGCCCGTCACCGCCGTAACGGGTGACGCCCACCAGCACTACCTTGCCGATCATTTCTTCGGCCTTGGCATCATCCAGAGGCGGCAGTGCCGCATTCAGTTGGTCGCTCATCCCTGTACCTCCGCATCTGGTGGAGACATCGTGGAGCAGGATCCGCGCGGCGTTTCCGCGAACGCCATGGACAGCATGTTGCCCGCGCCGTCCGGAGGATCGTGTGAAGCGCGGCACATTGCGCAGCGTGCATTCAGCATTGCCTGCGTTGCGTCGGCATGCGCGGCGTGTGCTCTGCGGCGCATGCAATGCAGCACCGCGTGCCACGCTAGAATGCGTGCATGCGCACCGTGAATGCTCTTCGTTACATTACGCCCCTGCGGGAGGGCGGCTCCCTGCCGGCCGTGGTCGAGACCGACGACGACGGCATGGCCGTACTCAAGTTCCGGGGTGCGGGCCAGGGGCCCAAGGCCCTGATCGCCGAACTGATCGCAGGTGAAATGGCCCGTACCCTGGGCCTGCCGATTCCCGAACTGCTGTTCGTCGAACTGGACAGCGAGTTCGCGCGTACCGAACCGGATCCGGAGATCCAGGAACTGATCCGCGCCAGCGAGGGCCTGAACCTGGGCCTGGATTACCTGCCCGGCGCGATCAACTACGACCCGGCGGCCATGCCGGTGGACGCCGACCTGGCGTCGCGCATCGTCTGGTTCGATGCATTCACCAGCAATGTCGATCGCACCACGCGCAACCCGAACCTGATGGTGTGGCACCGCCAGCTGTACCTGATCGACCACGGTGCAGCGATGTATTTCCACCACGACTGGGCCAACGCCGGCGATGCGTGCGAAAGGCCGTTCGTGCTGATCCGCGACCACGTGCTGCTGTCGTTCGCCAGCCGCATCGCCGAGGTGGATGCCGAGCTGTCGGCTCGCCTGACCGATGCCGAGATCGAGCGGATCGTCGGCCTCGTGCCAGACAGCTGGCTGGTCAACGAGCCGGCGTTCGACAGCCCTCAGGCTTACCGCCAGGGCTACATCGACTATCTCAAGCATCGCCTGAAGGTGCGTGCGGTGTTCGTGCAGGAGGCCATCCGTGCCCACGCTGCACACGTATGACTATGCGGTCATCCGCGTTGTACCGCGGGTGGAGCGCGAGGAATTCATCAACGTCGGGGTGATCGTGTCCTGTCCCGGTGCGCGTCATCTGGAAGCAGCCATCGAGATCGACCCGGCACGCCTGCAGGCGTTCGCACCGGCGCTGGACCAGCAGGCGCTGCAACCGTGGCTGGATGCCATCGTGGCCATCTGCCGCGGCGATGCCACCGCCGGCCCCATCGCGCAGCTTCCGGCACGCGCACGCTTCCATTTCCTCACTGCCAAACGCAGCTCGATCGTGCAGATGTCCAGCACGCATGTGGGCCGCACAGCCAACCCGGCGGGTGTGGTCGAACACTTGATGACGAGGATGGTACGGGTGCCGCAGTAACACGGCAGCCCGCCACTACCGCGCAATCGCGGCGTCCTGCAGCGGCCAGCGACACCAGCCATGGGGATACTCGCCCACCTGCCCGGCCAGCCCCGCGCGGACCGGGTGAGCGAGCACCTGCCGGGCCCGCACAGGCAACGAAGCATCATTGTCGATCACCTGATCGAAATAGCCGGCCTGCCAGACCGCTCCGTTGCGGCCGCGATGGCGGTTGATCAGGAAGCTGCTGCGCGCCTTGAAGCGCTGTACGCAGTATCCGGGTGGATGGCCACGCAGCTGCGCCAGCCATCGCACGTGGTCGGGCATGACAAGCCAGGCCAGCGAGGTGGTCAGCCCCTCGCGGTCCATCGCAGCCAACAGCTGCATCGCGACATCCGCATGCGCCGCGTTCTCGAACAGGCGCTGCCGATTGCAGCAGGTCAAGGTGAGCAGATGGACATTGCCCATGATGGGCTCGCGGCTGACAGGGTTCGACAGGCTGGGCATGCGCAACAGCGTGCCCGCCGGCACACCGCTACTGCATCGGTGGACACCACGTCATCGGGTGGGAAATCGCCGCTTCCGGGAATCGGCGGACAGGCCCCGCCGCGAACGATGCTCAATGTTCGGGCAGGGCAAACGCCATCACGTAATCGCCGGGACGGGTCTCCATGAAGTGATGGCCTGCCGCGACGATCACCACGTACTGGCGTCCCCCCTGCTCGTAGATCATCGGGGTGGCCTGGCCCCCGGCAGGCAGCCTGGCATGCCACAGTTCCCGGCCCGTCTTCAGATCGATCGCGCGCAGCAGATCGTCGGTCGCGGCGGCGATGAACACCAGACCGCTGGCAGTGATCACCGCACCGCCATTGTTGGGCGTTCCGATCTCGATCGGCAGGCCGGAGCGGATGCCGAACGGGCCGTTGCCG
Source organism: Stenotrophomonas sp. GD03680 (assembly GCF_029844625.1). Classification (NCBI taxonomy): domain Bacteria; kingdom Pseudomonadati; phylum Pseudomonadota; class Gammaproteobacteria; order Lysobacterales; family Lysobacteraceae; genus Stenotrophomonas; species Stenotrophomonas sp. GD03680. Next base: position 32,126 of record NZ_JAOCKC010000018.1, read on the forward strand.
CGCGCGCTTCCGAACGGCCGGTCCCACAGCAGCGTGCCCGTGCGCAGATCGATCGCGCGGATGCCGCCATACGGCGGCTGTTTGCACGACAGGCCGGTCAATGGCAGCCGCCATCCTGCATTGACGTCGATGGCATACGGCGTACCCATCTGCGGGTCGCCTGCCCCTTCGCCAGCGCCGCGGTCGGCGCGGATCTGCTCACGCGGCAGCCATCCCCGCCGGTCGGCCTCGGCACGCGGTACCAGCCGATTGTAGTTGGGCATGTCGTTGTAGTTGGCCACGATCACGCCCCGGCGGGTATCGATGGCCACGCCACCCCAGTCCGAGCCACCGTTGTAACCGGGATACTCGATGGAATGGCGATCACTGGTGGGCGGCGTGTAGAAGCCCTGGTAGTGCGCCCTGCGGAACTGGATGCGGCAGACCAGCTGATCGATCGGCGTGATGCCCCACATGTCACGCTCGGTCAGCGGCTGCTCGCGCCGCAGGGTGTGATAGAGCGAGAACAGCTGCGTCGGTGAGCGCTGCTCCGGTTCCACGCCGCCCTGCGGAACCCTGCGCTCTTCGGCAGGTGTCAGCAGCCGGCCGTTGCGCCGGTCGAGGATGTACAGGTCACCCTGCTTGGTCGGCAGCAGGATCGCGGGCACCTTGCCTGCCGCGGTCGGAAAATCGATCAGGCTGGCCTGCGAACCGAGGTCGTAGTCCCAGACATCCTTGCGTACGGCCTGGAAATGCCAGACCGGCTTGCCGGTGGCCACGTCGAGTGCCACCAGCGAGGTGGCATAGCGGTTCTGTTGCTCGCTGCGCGAGCCGCTCCAGTAGTCGCCGGCGGCATTGCCCAACGGCAGGTATACCAGGCCCAGTTGTTCATCGCCGGTGGCGGTGGTCCACATGTTCGGCGTACCCCGGGTATAGACCTGCTCGCGGGGTGGCGGACCGGTGCGCTCGGGCCGCTCCATGTCCCACGCCCAGCGCAGCTTGCCGGTGATCGCGTCATAGGCCTGGATCACGCCGGAAGGCGCGTCGCGGCGCTGCCCGTCCAGCACCTGGTGACCGGTGACGATCACGCCGCGCACGATGGCCGGCGGCGAGGTGATCGAGACATAGCCCGGCGGCACCTCGCCCATGTCGAGGGTGATGTCGATCTGGCCGTTGTTGCCGAAATTGACGCACGGCCGACCGCTGTCGGCATCCACTGCGATGATGCGTCCGTCCAGCGTGCCTTCGATGACGCGCGCCCAGCAGGCAGGCCGCGCGCCCGCCGCCGCGCCCGGTCGAACGCTGGGAGGTGGCAGGGGCAAGGCGAGATCGGCAGCCACATCCGCCAATGCCGCATCGGCGAACACCGGCACGGCGGGCTGCTCGTAGTAGGACACCCCACGGCAGGCGGCGGTGTACGGAATGGAGGCGTCCTTCACCTTTGGATCGAACCGCCACAGCGCCTTGCCAGTGCTGGCCTCGAGGGCGATCAGGCGGTTGCGTGCCGTGCACAGGTACAGCCGGTCGCCGATCTTCAACGGCGTGGTCTCGGCCCCCCAGCGCTTCTTCGGCAGGTCGCCGGTGCGGAACTGCCAGGCCAGTTGCAGGGTAGCCACGTTGGCGGGCGTGATCTGCTGCAGCGGCGAGAAGCGGGTGGCGGCGTTGCTGCGACCCCAGGCGGGCCAGTCACCCTCGGCGGGCTGGTCGGCCGGCTGCAGGCCGGTGGTGTCGCGGGTCGGCTCCAGGCCTGCGCTGAAGGCTGCTTCCGGGAACGGCGCATGGCCGTCCACGCTGCCGTGCGGACTGAACGCCAGGGCAAACGCGCCGACGAACACCAGCAGCAACACGGCGGCGATGCTGCGCGACAACCGTTTGGACAGCGGCGCGCGCAACGTCGGCGTCAGCAGCGCCAGAACGATGCCCAGCGCGGTGACCAGCCCCAGCCGTGGCACCCAGCGCCAGTAATCGCTGCCCGATTCCCACCCCGTCCACAGCAGCGTGCCGACGAACACCAGCGCGTACAGCAGCGCACCGCTGCGACGGTTGAGCCACAGCAAAATGCCGCTGGCCAGCAGGCCACAGCCGGCGATGAGGTAATAGGCCGAGCCACCCAGCTGGAACAGCCATGCACCCAGCCCGCCGATCACCAGGCCCAGGATGACCAGCAGCAGCGACAGGACCGTGACCAGGGGGTGGCGGCGCACAGGCGCCGGCGCGGACTGCGGCGTGGCGGACATCGTCGATCTCCGGGAGCAGCATGCTGCCCTTATCCCACCGCCGCCGTGAAGCGCGTGCGTATTCCATGCTCCCGCATACGACGACGCCGGCACGGGGCCGGCGTCGTCGGGTACCTCGTCAGCGCGACCGAATCACTCCTGCGCGGCATCCTCGCTGCCGGTGGCAGCCGGGGCGCCTTCGGCCGTGGCCGGGGCGACCACGGCCACCTCGTCCTCGTCCTCGTCGATCGAGGCATCCATGCGCTCCACCGCCTGCAGCTTCTCGTCCTTGGACAGGCGGATCAGGGTGACGCCCTGGGTGTTGCGGCCCACGCGGCTGATTTCCGAACCGCGCGTGCGCACCAGCGTGCCGCCATCGGAGATCAGCAGCACTTCATCGCTGGAGCCCATCAGCACCGCGGCGACCAGCTTGCCGTTGCGCTCGGTGGTCTGGATGCCGATCACGCCCTGGGTACCACGCCCCTTGCGCGGATAGTCCGGCAGCGGGGTGCGCTTGCCGTAACCATTCTCGGTGGCGGTGAGGATGTACTGCAGGTTGGCGTCGTCGGCACCGTCGATCACCGCATCGCCATTGGCGACCGCTTCCTCGATACCGTTGTCGTCCTCGTTCTCGTCCTCGGCACCACCGGCACTCTCGGCCACGATCAGGCTGACCACTTCCTCGCCGGGCGGCATCCTGATGCCGCGCACGCCGGTGGCGGTACGGCCCATCGAGCGGACCTTGTCCTCGCCGAAACGCACGGTCTTGCCGTTGGAGGCGAACAGCAGGATGTCACGCTCGCCATCGGTCAGGCCGACGCCAACCAGCGCATCGCCCTCGTCAAGGTTGATCGCGATCTTGCCGCGGGCCAGACGGAAGGCGAATTCGCCCAGCGGGGTCTTCTTGACCGTGCCGTTCTTCGTGGCGAAGAACACGAACTGGCCATCGGCGTATTCGCGCACCGGCAACACGGCCTGTACGCGCTCACCCGGTTCCAGCGGAATCCAGTTGATGATCGGCCGGCCGCGTGCGTTGGAGCCGGCTTCGGGCAGCTGGTACACCGGCAGCCAGAACACCTTGCCCGAACTGGTGAAGGTCAACAGGGTGTCGTGCGTGTTGACCAGCCACAGCTGTTCAATGAAATCCTCTTCCTTGGTCGCCGCCGCGCTGCGGCCACGGCCGCCACGACGCTGGGCGCGGTAGGCGCTGACCGGCTGGCGCTTGACGTAGCCGGCGTGCGACAGGGTGACCACCACGTCTTCCGGGGCGATCAGGTCGAGGATGTCCAGGTCTTCTTCGCTGTGGCGGATCTCGGTGCGACGCTCGTCGCCGAACTCGGCCTTGACGCTGACCAGCTCCTCGCGGATCACCTGCAGCAGGCGATCGGGATCTTCCAGGATGTGGATCAGACCGGCGATCACTTCCAGCAGCTGCTTGTACTCGTCGGTCAGGCGATCCTGCTCCAGCCCGGTCAGGCGGTGCAGGCGCATTTCCAGGATCTGGGTGGCCTGGATCTCGGTCAGCTGGTAGCCGCCCTCGATCAGGCCCACGCCCTTGGGCAGGTCCTCCGGGCGCGAGGCCTCGGCACCGGCAGCACCCAGCATGGCCCCGACCAGGCCCGGCTCCCACAGGCGGGCGAGCATGCGTTCGCGCGCCTCGTTGGGATTGGGCGAGGTCTTGATCAGCTCGATCATCTCGTCGATGTTGGCCAGCGCGACGGTCAGGCCTTCCAGCACGTGGGCACGGGCACGCGCCTTGCGCAGCTCGAACACGGTGCGGCGGGTGACCACCTCGCGACGGTGGCGGACGAATGCCTCCAGCATCTGCTTGAGGTTCATCAACTGCGGGCGGCCGTCGACCAGCGCCACCATGTTGATGCCGAACACCGATTCCATCTGCGTCTGCTGGTACAGGTTGTTCAGCACAACCTCGGCAGATTCACCGCGCTTGATCTCGATGTAGATGCGCATGCCGTCCTTGTCGGACTCATCGCGCAGCTCGCTGATGCCTTCGATCTTCTTTTCCTTGACCAGCTCGGCGATCTTCTCGATCAGACGCGCCTTGTTCACCTGGTAAGGAATTTCAGTGACGATGATCGATTCGCGGCCGTTGTCGGCCACTTCGATATCCGCCTTGGCGCGGATGCGCACGCGGCCACGGCCGGTACGGTAGCCGGCGACGATGCCGGCGGTGCCGTTGATGATGCCCGCAGTCGGGAAATCCGGGCCCGGGATGTACTCCATCAGGCCGTCGACGTCGATTTCCGGGTTGTCGATCAGCGCGATGCAGGCATTGATCGATTCGCTCAGGTTGTGCGGCGGGATGTTGGTCGCCATGCCCACCGCGATACCGGCCGAACCGTTGACCAGCAGGTTCGGGAACCGGGTCGGCATGACCGTCGGCTCCAGTTCCTTCTCGTCGTAGTTGGGCTGGAAATCGACGGTTTCCTTGTCGATGTCGGCCATCAGCTCATGCGCGAGGCGCGACATGCGCGCTTCGGTGTATCGCATCGCCGCGGCGGAGTCACCGTCGATCGAACCGAAGTTACCCTGGCCATCGACCAGCATGTAACGCAGCGAGAACGGCTGGGCCAGGCGCACCAGCGTGTCGTACACCGACTGATCGCCATGCGGATGGTACTTACCGATGACGTCACCGACGATACGCGCCGACTTGAAGTAGGGCTTGTTGCTGTGCGCGTTGAGCTCGTTCATCGCGTACAGCACGCGGCGATGCACCGGCTTGAGGCCATCGCGCGCATCCGGGAGCGCGCGGCCCACGATCACGCTCATGGCGTAATCGAGGTAGCTCTTGCGCATCTCGTCTTCCAGGTTGACCTGGATGATTTCCTTGGCGGTTTCTGCCATTCGGGTTCCGTTGTCTGGTAGCGGTCCAGTCCGGCGCGGACACCTGCGGGGGTGACCATGCCGGAACCTCGATTCAACCTGTGGATACTACCACATCGGACCATTCCCCGCCTGTGTTTACAGGGGTTTTACCGGCACAAATCAGGAACTTAGGGGCAGGACGGGGCCCATCGGGCCACGCCCGGGGCTGGCCGCGGCGAACCCGGAAGATGCGCCCGGCTCCCGCGGCGCAGACCGCCTGTGCGTCTCAACCGCCGAAGGCGGCGCGCATGTTCTCCACGGTCGGGTTCAGGATCACGCCGCGCTCGGTCACGATGGCGTCGATCAGCTCGCCCGGGGTGACGTCGAACACCGGGTTCCAGGCGGCGATGCCTTCGGCCACCGTGCGCGTCCCGCCCACGCCATACAGCTCGCCCGGATCGCGCTGTTCGATCTCGATCTGGCTGCCGTCGACGGTCTCCATGTCGACCGTCGAGGACGGCGCCACGACCATGAATTTCACGCCATGGTGGCGCGCGGCGATGGCCAGCTGGTAGGTGCCGATCTTGTTGGCGGTATCGCCATTGGCGCAGATGCGGTCGGCGCCGACGATCACCCACTGCACGGCCCCGGTCTTCATCAGGTGCGAGGCGGCCGAATCGGCGATCAGGGTGGCGTCGATGCCATCCTGCTGCAGTTCCCAGACGGTCAGGCGCGCGCCCTGCAGCCACGGACGGGTCTCGCCGGCGAACACGCGGGCGATCCGGTGCTGGGCCATGCCGGCGCGGATCACGCCCAGCGCGGTGCCGAAGCCGGCGGTGGCCAGCGAGCCGGTATTGCAGTGGGTCAGCACGCCGCTGCCGGCATCGATCAGGCCGGCGCCGAGCGCCCCCATGTGGCGGTTGGCGGCCAGGTCTTCCTCGGCGATGGCCCGCGCTTCCGCTTCAAGCAGCGTCTTCCAGTCCGCACCGGCGCTGCCCAGGCAACGACGCATCCGCGCCAGTGCCCAGGCCAGGTTGACGGCGGTCGGGCGTGAGGCGTTCAGCCGCTGCAGCGCCGGCTCAAGCTGCTGCAGGGCGAGCGGGCCATCGGCAGCCTGCACCTCACGCGCCGCCAGCACCACGCCCCAGGCAGCCGCGATGCCGATGGCCGGGGCGCCACGTACGGTCAGGGCGTGGATGGCCGCGGCGACTTCATCGCTGTCCCGGCATACCACATGCTCGACCACGAACGGCAGCTTGCGCTGGTCCAGCAGTTGCAGGGCATCGCCGGTCCACAGGATCGGGCGGATGTGGTCGTAGCGGGCGTAATCGAGGTCGGTGGCAGTGTTCATGGGCCCATTGTAGGGCCACGCCCCCTCGCGCAGGCACCCGGCCGGATTCAATTCACCGAGAATTCGGCGCGGCAACCGCCGTCCACCCAGATGCCGTTGCGGCTCCAGCCCCAGGTGCTGCCCTCCACGCACTCGGTGCTGGACAGCTGCTGTCGCACCGCGGCACCGACGGAGATGCTGGCGCCGCAGAATCGGCGCTTCTTCGATTTTGATTCGCAGGTCAGCCGGCGCGGCACGTCGACGAAACGGCCATCCTCATCGGCCACCTCGAAATCGCCCTGGCAGCCACGGCTGGTCCACACCTCGTTGCGCTTGTAACCCCAGCCCTGCCCTTCCCGGCAGGGCAGCACCGACAGCTGCCGCAGCAGGCGCACCGGTGCGCCGTCCAGACGCACCGGACAACTCTGCGGACGGCCATTGGATTCACAGCGGACCACGCGGCGCACCTTGCGCTTGCTGCCTGGCTCGGCCGCAGCCCCTCCCTGCGCCGGGCGCGCCCGGAACTCGGCACGGCAGCCGAGCGTGACCCACACGCCGCTGCGGTCGGTGCCCCATTCGCTGCCACGGATACAGCTGTTGCTGGACAACTGGCGGACCAGATCGACGCCGTTGCGGACATCGATATCGCAGTGCACCCAGGCCATGTCGCGTGACTCGCAGGTGACGACTTCGCCGTCGTAGCCGGCCTGCTGCGCCGATGCCGGCAACGGCGTCAGCACTCCCCACATCGCGATGGAGTAGACCGGTGCCGCCACAACCGCAAACCACTTGACCAAAGCCTTCCCCATAGGACTGGACGAACTGCCATGCCAGTGTCTGGCATCTGGAGTGATGAGAGCATCATCGTGCTTGCTGAATCAAGCACGCGGACGCGGCAATCCGTTCAGTCTGTCTGGTTCAGAAAGCCGCGTGTGCTCAGGCGTCGGCGAAATCAAAGGCCAGCACGTCGGCGATGCGGGGCGTGCGGTTCATCGCCATCAACAGGCGATCGATGCCGACCGCGACACCCGCACACGCGGGCATCGTGGGCAGCGCCGCCAGCAGTGCCTCGTCCAGCGCCGGCTGCACCTGCCCGCGCGCATGGCGGCGCTGCAGGTCGTGCTGGAAACGCGCCCGTTGTTCGTCGGCATCGTTCAGTTCGTGATAGCCGTTGGCCAGCTCCACGGCCCCCAGGTACAGCTCGAACCGCTCGGCCAGCGGCGGCGTACCAGGGCGGACGCGGGCCAGTGCTGCCTGGCTCGCCGGCCAGTCGTGGACAACGGTCATGACTGCGTCATCGAAATGCGGTTGGATGCGATGGGTCATCAGCAGATCCAGCCAGTCGTCGCGGGTCAGCCCGACCGGGTCGATATGCACGTCACCCAGCGCAGCGCGCAGCCCGGCCTCATCGGTCTGGAACGGATCCACGCCCACCTGCTGCTGGAACAGCTCGCGGTAGCTCAGCACACGCAGGCTGGCGCTGCGTCCGACCAGGCCCAGAGCCAGGCGGACCAGCTCCGCGGTTTCCTGCACCAGCCGGTGATGGTCCCAGCCAACCCGGTACCACTCCAGCAGGGTGAACTCCGGGTTATGGCGCCCGCCGGCCTCGCCGTTGCGGAACACCCGCCCCAGTTCGTAGCAGTCGCCGACACCGGCAGCGAGCAGCCGCTTGAGCGGGTACTCCGGCGAGGTGCGCAGCCAGCGACGGCGGCCGCCGGCGTCGACATGGCCGCTGAAGTCGGTATGGAAGCTGTCGATGTTGGGCTCGGTATTACCGGCCACCGACAGGATCGGTGTCTCCACCTCCAGCACGTCACGCTCTGCGAAGAAGCGGCGCACCAGCGCGTTCAGCGCGGCACGCTGCTGCAGTTTGCGCCGCAGGGCGTCGCTCACAGGATGCCCTCCGGGCGCGGGTGATCCAGCGGCAGGGTCAGCAGGTCGCGGGTGTCATCGATGTAGCCACTGGCCAGGTACAGCCGACGCGCCAGTTCGTTGTGGTGGTTCACCTCCAGGCGCAGGCGGCTGACCCCGCGTCCGCGCGCACGCTGTTCGCAGATGGCCAGCGCCTGCTTGCCCCGGCCACGGCCGCGTGCCCGCGGCCCCAGATAGAGCTCGTCAAGCAGCATGAAATGCCCGCCCTGCTCCAGGCTGAAGCCCATCGCGATCACCGCATAGCCGACCACCTGACCGGCTTCGTCCAGCCACAGCAGTACTTCGCCGTTGCGCGGATCGGCCAGCAGTGCATCGACACCGCGACGCACGCGCACGTCGTCGAACTCGATCCTGTCCTCGGCGTAGAACGCGCGCATCAGCGAGATCAGCAGTTCCTCGTCGGCGCGGGTGGCCAGGCGGAAGTCCAGCGGGGCAGTCTGCATCGGGAATCCTTTGCTGTTTCGGGCCGGGCGCATGTCACGCCCGGCGGGGTCATCATTCGTGGTCGGCGAGGAAGGCCAGCAGACGCGCTTCGTCCCACACCGGCACTCCCAGGGCCAGCGCCTTGTCCAGCTTGGAGCCGGCTTCGGTACCCGCCACCACGAAGTGGGTCTTCTTCGACACGCTGCCGGACACCTTGGCTCCCAGCGCCTCCAGTCGCTCCTTGGCCACATCGCGGGTGAGCTGGGCCAGGGTGCCGGTCAGGACCACGGTCTGCCCGTCGAGCGGACCGGCGACGATTTCGGTCAGCGCGGGCGCCTTGGCCAGGATCTGCTGCATCGCCTCCTCGGCAGCCAGCAGCATCACGCCATGGCTGTCCGCTTCCAGCCACTGGGCAAGGCCGCGCGCGGTGTCCTCGGGCAATCCGGCATTGACGAACTGGCCATGCTCGGCATCGAGCACGGCCTGCGCGCTGGGCAGCACCGCCACCAGCTTTTCCGCGCGCAGGCGGGTGATGCCGGGGATCTCCGATTCCACCAGCAGCTGAGCCAGGTCCAGCCCCTCACGCAGCTTCGCACTGGGCGGATGCACGTCGCTGATGCGCACCTGGCCGACCTGCAGCAGATCGTCGATGGCCTGCTGGTTGCCCTGCTGCTCGAAGAAGTGACCGAGCGAACGTGCCACTTCGCCACCGATGTCCGGCACGCGCTTGAACAGTGGCCAGGGCAGCCGTCGGATCAAGGCCAGATCACCGAACCACTGCGCCAACGCCTTGGCCGTGCTTTCGCCGACATGTTCGATGCCCAGCGCGAACAACAGCCGTTCCAGCGTGGTGGCACGACTGGTGTCGATCGCGGCGATCAGGTTGTCGGCCCAGCGGGTCGCAATCTTCTTCGTGTTCCACTCGAAGCTGGCCGGCTGCGCCAGTGCCTTCGCGCGCCAGGCCACATCGTTGCCATCGAGCTTGAGCACGGCATTGAGCACCGTGCCGCTGCCTTCGGCCGGCAGGTGCGGCGCCAGGCTGGCGGCCAGCGCGGACGGATCTTCCGCGTCGAGCACCAGCTTCAGGTGCAGCAGCTGGTCGCGGGTGAGTCGGTACAGGTCCGCCACGCCCTTGACGATGCCGGCATCCACCAGGGTTTCGATGTACTTGTCACCCAGGCCATCGATATCCATCGCGCGACGTGAAGCAAAATGGGCGATGGCCTCCTTGCGCTGCGCCGGGCACGACAACTCACCGGAGCAGCGCCACGCGGCCGCGCCCTCTTCGCGCACGATCTCCGAGCCACAGACCGGGCAGCGCGCGGGCATCTGCCACGGCGTGGTGCCCGGCGGCCGGCGGTCGAGGATGACGCTGACCACTTCGGGAATCACGTCGCCGGCACGGCGCACGATCACGCTGTCACCCACCCGCACGTCCAGGCGCTCGATCTGGTCCGCATTGTGCAGGGTTGCGTTGGAGACGATCACGCCGGCCACGGCGACCGGCGCCAGGCGCGCGACCGGAGTGGCAGCGCCGGTGCGGCCGATCTGGATCTCGATCGCTTCCAGCGTGGTGCTCTGTTCCTGCGCCGGGAACTTGTGCGCGATGGCCCAGCGCGGTGCGCGCGAGACGAAACCCATCGCCTGCTGGCCAGCGCGGTCGTCCAGCTTGTAGACCACGCCATCGATGTCGAAGGGCAGGCCATCGCGGCGTGCGCCGATATCGCGGTAGTAGGCCAGCAACCCATCGGCGCCTTCCACCACCCTGCACAGATCGCTGACCGGGAAGCCCCAGGCACCCAGCTGCGCGAGCGTGCCCGAATGGGTATCGGGCAGTTCGCCGCCCTGCACTTCTCCGGTGCCGTAGGCGAAGAAGCTGAGCTTGCGCTGTGCGCTGATCTTCGGGTCGAGCTGCCGCAGCGACCCGGCCGCCGCATTGCGCGGGTTGGCCAGTACCTTGCCGCCATGCAGCCGCGCGCGATCGTTGTAGGCTTCAAAGTCGGCACGGGCCATGTAGACCTCACCGCGCACTTCCAGCACGTCCGGCCAGCCCTTGCCGTGCAGACGCCGGGGGATGTCGCCGATCTCGCGCAGGTTGGCCGTGACGTCTTCGCCGGTCGTGCCATCGCCGCGGGTCGCACCCAGAACGAAATGTCCATCCTCGTAGCGCAGGCTGATCGCCAGCCCGTCCATCTTCGGCTCCGCCGAAAAGCGCGCGGCACCGCGTCGCAGGCGTTCGTCGATGCGGCGCACGAAGTCGGTCACCTCCTCATCGCTGAAGGCATTGGACAACGACAGCATCGGCACCGCGTGGCGGACTTCAGCGAAACGCCCGGAGGGACGCGCGCCGACCTGCTGGGTCGGGCTGTCCGCGCGGGCCAGTTCGGGGTGCGCACGTTCCAGTGCTTCCAGCTCGCGCACCAGCCGGTCGTAATCGACGTCGGGGATTTCCGGCGCATCCAGCTCGTGATAAGCGCGGTTGGCCTGGGCGATCTGCCGGCGGAGTTCATCGACGCGTTCGGCGGGGCTGGGGCTCATCGTGATCGGTGATTCTGGGGCGGCTGGGGATTCTACCGCGCCCGGCCATCATGCCCTGTAACGTCCCCGCCCCGGCAGTGCCGGGCCCCACTCCGCGAAAGACGGGCTTGCCGCCCTCCACCGGCAGCGCTAGCGTGCATCGGCCGCCCTCCGGAAACCTGCCCATGACCCTGCCTGCCTCCCGTCGTCGCTTCCTGCAGCTGGCCGGTGCCGGCCTCGCCGTCGCCGGCAGTGGCCTGCCGGGCCTGGGATACGCGCAAACCGCCCCGGCTGCGGCTCCCGCGTCGCCGCGCGCCGATGGGCCGGTGCTGCTGAACTTCAATGAATGCCCGTATGGGCCTTCCGCCGCTGCGCAATCGGCCGCTCGCGACAGCATCGCGCGCTGCGGCCGCTACCGCTTCGAGCTGGCGGCACAGGTCCGTGATGCATTCGTCGAACACAGCGGCGTCAGTGCCGATCACCTGCGCCTGTACCCGGGCTCCAGCGAGCCCCTGAACCGCGCCGCCGCAATCTGGACCGGCCCGCAGCAGGGCCTGGTCGTGGCTGATCCGACCTTCGAGGCGATTGGCGACGTGGCCGCCGCGCGGGGCGCACAGGTCAGCCGAGTGCCTCTGCGCAGCGACGGCGCGCACGATGTGCGCGCGATGGTGGCTGCCGCGCACGCGCGCCCGACCGGGCTGATGTATGTGTGCAACCCCAACAACCCCACGGGTTCGATCAGCCCGCCCGCCGAGCTCGCCTGGCTGCTGGCCAGCAAGCCCGCCGGAACCCGGGTGCTGGTGGACGAAGCGTACCTGCAGTACAGCGACCAGCCGAGCCTGATCGCGCAGGTGGCCGAGCGCGATGACCTGATCGTGCTGCGCACCTTCTCCAAGCTGTATGGCATGGCCGGACTGCGCCTGGGCGCGGCAGCGGCCCATCCCGATCGCCTGCGCGAGCTGGGCAGCCTCGGCGACAACCCGTTGCCGGTGCCGGCGCTGGCGGCCGCTCTGGCCAGCCTGCACGATCCGCAGCTGGTTCCGCAGCGCCGTCTGCAGAACGCGAAGATCCGGCAGGCGACCATCGCCTGGCTGGGCAAGCGTGGCTTCAGCTGCCTGCCGTCGGAAGCGAACTGTTTCGTGGTGGACGTCCAGCGCGACGGTGCCGCCTTTGCCAGGGCGATGGCCGCACAGGGCGTGGTGATCGGTCGCAGCTGGCCGATCTGGCCGCAGCGCGTCCGTGTGACCGTTGGCACCGAGGAGGAGATGGCAGCGTTCCGCGCCGCGTTCGCCCAGGTCGCCGGGGTGCCTTCCTGACTTCATCCACGCAGGCGATGGATCTGCTGTGGTGGTGGGTGCCGACCGTGGGTCGGCATACCCGGGATGACCGCGCTTACCAGCGCGGGGTCTTGGTCAGGGGCGGCGCCTGGTGCTGGCGGTCATAGGCACGCAGCTCGTCACGGATGTGGGCGATGCGCTGGCGGCCGAGCGCGTTGCGGCTGTCGTCCAGCACCACGCCATCCAGCAGCTCGGCCATGCGCTGCACGGTCGGCAGCATCTTCTCCCAGGCATCGAGCGCGGTCAGCGGCGCCGGCAGGGTCAGGAAGAAGGCGATGGCCGGTGTCTCCATGGCACGGATGTTGGCCATGTCGAAACTGCCCGGCTTCATGATGCTGGCCATCGAGAAGATCGGCCCCCGTTCCGGATGGCCCTCCACCAGACGATGGAACACGTTCATGTGGCCGAACACCAGACCGGTTTTCTCGGCCGCCACGACGATGTCCTCGCCCCGCAGCTGCTCGCCGGCCCGCGCGGCCACGAACAGCGAGACGATCTTGTCGAAATCCTGGGTGGCGCGCTTGCCCAGGTCGCTGGCCGCGCCGGCTTCGGTGTCGGCCAGGCCCAGCTCGGCCTGTTGACCCTCTTCGCCCAGTGCCGGATCGAGGCGGGTATCGGCCAACGGTACGCCGTCCTCGCCCAGGACCGGTTCGCGGCGCTCGCTGCTGGTCGGTTCGGTGCCTTCCACGCGGCGGCCCTGGGGCTTCTTCTTCGGACGGCCAAACAGGAAGATCGCGGCGATCAACAGCAGGCCGGCGGCCAGGATGCCGATGCGCAACAGTGCCGTGTCGGACATTCGATAGGTTCTCCGGCTAGTTCATTCAGGTAACTAGGATGGCACGTCAGGCCGCGCCCGCCAATCGCGCGGCCTCTTCCAGGTCCACGCTGACCAGGCGGCTGACGCCCGGCTCGCGCATGGTCACGCCCGACAGCTGCTGCGCAGCTTCCATCGTCGCCTTGTTGTGGCTGACGAACAGGAACTGCACCTTCTCGCTCATTTCCTTGACCATGTTGGCCAGGCGGCCCACGTTGGCCTCGTCCAGCGGTGCGTCCACTTCGTCCAGCAGGCAGAACGGCGCCGGATTGAGCTGGAAGATCGCGAACACCAGCGCCACCGCGGTCATCGCCTTCTCGCCGCCGGACAGCAGCGAGATGCTGGATACGCGCTTGCCCGGCGGACGCGCCATGATGGTCACGCCGGTGTCGAGCAGATCTTCACCGGTCAGTTCCAGATAGGCATGGCCACCGCCGAACAGGCGCGGATAGAGGGCCTGCACACCGGCGTTGACCCGGTCGAACGTATCCTTGAATCGGCCGCGGGTTTCGCGGTCGATCTTGCGGATGGCGTCTTCCAGGGTCTCCAGCGCCGTGGTCAGGTCCACATGCTGCGAATCGAGATACTCCGACCGCTGCGATGCCTCGCCATACTCGTGGATCGCCGCCAGGTTGACCGGCTCCAGCCGGCGCATGCGACCGTCGATCTGGTGCACGGCCTGCTCCCAGTCCCCCAGGCGGGCGTCCTCGGGCAATGCGTTGAGCAGGTCGGCCATCACGAAGCCGGCCTTCTCCACCGCAGCCTGCAGGGTGTCAGCACTGAGCACCAGGGCCTGCTGGTCCAGCTTCCGCTGGGAAATACGCTCGCGCTGCGCCAGCGCCTGCTCATCACGCTGGTGGCGGGTCTGTTCGAAATTGCGCAGCTCGGCGTCGATGCCATCAAGCAGGGTACGCGCTTCGGCCAGGACACGGTCGGCACGCACGCGCTCTTCCAGCGCATTCTGGTGCTCGGCCTGCAGCGATTCGACCGGCGAATCACCCTCGTCCAGCTGCGAATGCAGTTCGCCCAGGCGCGAATCCAGCTGCCCGCGCTGGGTGCTCATGCGCTCCAGCGCCTGGCTCAGCGATGCCACCTGTGCGCGCTGCGATTCCAGGGTCAGTGCCAGCGAATGCGAGCGTTCGCGCACCGCCCGTGCGGCTTCGCGGGCGAGGTCGCGTGCTTCGGCCAGCTGCCGGCGTTCGCTTTCCAGGGCCTGCCGGGTCGATTCCAGATCGCCCATGCTGCTGACGGCACTCTCCAGCCGCGAACGTGCCTCGCGCGCCTGCTCGCGGTTGACCTCGAGGGTCTCCAGCAGTTGGCTCAGCTCGCCTTCGATGCGATCGATGCGCGTGCGTGCGGCCTCCACCTTTCCCTGCTGGCCCTGAAGCTGACCCGCCAGCTCGGATACCGCACGATGCGCGAGGTACAGCGCCCGTTGCGCATCTTCGCGTTGCTGTTCGGCGGCCAGCAGCTGCTCGCGGAAGCCGGACAGCTGATCTTCCAGCTCGACCTCACGGTTCTGCAGCTGTTCGATCTGCTCGCGCAGCTCATTGATCTCGCGCTCGCGCAGCAGCGCACCCTGCTTGGCCGCACCGGAGCGCGACACGCGCACCCAGCCCTGGCCGAGACGCTCACCGCTCTGGGTGATGATCGAATCACCGGCGGGCAGCCGGGCCTGCAGGGCACGGGCCTCGTCCAGATCCCGCGCGCCATGCAAATGCGCCAGCAGGCGTCGGATCGCCGTCGGTCCGCGCACGCGCGCGGCCAGCGATGTCGCGGCGACGTCCAGATCGCTGGCATCGTCAGACACCAGTGCGATGCGGCCTTCGCCCAGTTCGCCCAGCGCATCGACCAGGCCTGCCGGGTCGTCCACCAGCACGCCTTCGATCAGCTGGCCGAGGGCGCTTTCCACCGCATTTTCCCAACCGGCATCGACATCCAGGCGCTCGCCCACGCGCGCGGCCGAATCCAGCCCGCGCGCCTTCAACCAGGCAACCGCGGCGCCCTGCTCCTGGCCGAGTGCGGCCTGCTGCAGGGTTTCCAGCGATGCCAGGCGACCGCGCAGGCCATTGACCTGCTTGCGCAGTTCGGCCAGTTCGTTCTGACCGTTGCGCTGCTGTTCCTGCACGGTGGCCACGCCCTGCTTGCGCTGCTCGACCTGTTCGCTCAGCTCGTCCAGTGCGGTCTTCTGCGTGTCGTGCTGCAGGTGCAGCTGCTCGAAGGCTTCTTCCAGCGCGTCCACGTCCAGCCCGGCACGCTCGGCGGCCAGCGCCTCGCGACGCCGGTCGGCGTCGAGGATCTGCCGGTCCAGGTAGTCCACGCGGGTGCGCTCGACATCGCCGGCGCGCGAGGCCTCAGAACTCTGTGAGGTGTGCTGTTCCCAGCGGTGCTGCCAGTCGGCCAGGCGGGCTTCGGCCTCGCGCAGGCTTTCCTGCTTGATCTCGTTCTCTTCCTGCAGCGCCTCCAGCTGCGGGGTCGCGGCGTCCACCGCCTCGCGCAGCACCATCAGCTTGGCCTCATCGCCACTGATGTGCTGGCCCAGCTCGGCCAATGCCTGCCGCGTCTCGTCGCGGGCCTTGTGCAGGCGCTGCGACAGCTCGCGCTGGTGCTGGATCTGCTGCTCCAGTCGGGCCAAGGTACTACCGACCTGGTAGACCGCGGCCTGCGCGGTATTGAGTGCGTCGGCCGCTTCCTCGCGGCGCATGCGCGAGGTCTCGATGCGGGCCTCGGCGTCGCGCTGGTCCGCGATCAGCTGCTGAAGCCGGGTTTCTTCCTGCGACAGGCCCTCGCGAAGCTTCGACAGGCGCCCATCGAGGCCTCGGAACTCCAGCGCCTTCCACTCGGCATCCTTGACCCGGCGCTCTTCCTGCAACGCCTGGTACTGCTCCGCCTGCCGGGCCTGGCGCTTGAGGTGCTCGAGCTGCTTGCTGATCTCCTCACGCAGGTCGCCCAGGCGATCAAGGTTCTCGCGGGTGTGGCGGATGCGGGTTTCGGTTTCCTTGCGCCGCTCCTTGTACTTGGAGATTCCGGCCGCCTCTTCCAGGTAGACGCGCAGATCCTCGGGACGCGCCTCGATGATCTGGCTGATCATGCCCTGTTCGATGATCGAGTAGCTGCGCGGGCCCAGGCCGGTCCCCAGGAAAAGATCGGTGATGTCGCGGCGGCGGCACTTGGTGCCGTTGAGGTAGTAGTTGCTGGTGCCGTCGCGGCTGACCGTGCGCTTGACCGAGATCTCGTTGAACGAGGCGTACTCGCCGGAGATGGTGTGGTCGGAGTTGTCGAAGATCAGCTCGACCGTGGCCTGCGAGACGGGCTTGCGGGCGTTGGAACCGGAGAAGATCACGTCGGTCAGCGAGTCGCCGCGCAGGCGGCTGGCCGAACTTTCGCCCATGACCCAGCGCACGGCGTCGATGATGTTCGACTTGCCGCAGCCATTGGGCCCCACCACGCCGGTCATGTTGGTCGGCAGATGCAGGGTGGTCGGATCGACGAAAGACTTGAAGCCGGACAGCTTGATCGTGGAAAGACGCATAGGGGTTCCGGACTGGGGCCGGCAAGCGGCCTGCGTTTACCCTCCAAGTCATTGATCCTGCTGGGATCGCCGACCGTGGAACGGGTGTGACGCCCTGAGTATACCGATGTGGCCGTGTTCTACGAATGGGCGTGGAACATCGGGGCCCGCGCGCCTGCCGGGCGGGCCGACAAAACAAAACGGGCACCCTCGCGGGCGCCCGTTCTGCGGTGATGCCAGGCCTTGCGGCGTGGGATCAGGCTTCGGCTTCGACGACGACCTTGACGGTGGTCTCGACGTCGGCGTGCAGGTGGATCAGCACGTCGTACTCGCCGATGTTGCGGAACGCGCCTTCGCCCAGGATGACTTCGCTCTTTTCCAGCGGCAGGCCGGCGGCGGTGAAGGCCTCGGCGATGTCGCGCGGGCCGACCGAGCCGTACAGCTTGCCTTCGGTCGAAGCATTGGCGGCGATGGTGACGCTCGCGCCTTCCAGCTTCGCCTTGCGGGCTTCAGCCTCGGCGTGGATGGACTGGGCCTTGGCTTCGTACTCGGCGCGCTTGGCTTCGAACTCTGCCTTGTTGCTCTCGGTGGCCGGCACGGCCTTGCCCTGCGGCACGAGGAAGTTGCGGCCGTAGCCCGGCTTGACGGTGACCAGGTCACCCAGGTTGCCGAGGTTGGTGACCTTCTGCAGGAGGATCAGCTGCATGGTTTTACTCCAGATAAGTTATTCGTTAGCGAGGCGATGCCCCGCAACAAAGGCTGTCCGAATAGCTGGCACAACGGGGCGGCACGCGGCCACCCCGCCGGGCATCAGACGTCGTGGTTGTCGGTGTACGGAATCAGGGCCAGGAAGCGAGCGCGCTTGACGGCGGTCGCCAGCTGACGCTGGTACTTCGACTTGGTACCGGTGACGCGGCTCGGCACGATCTTGCCGTTCTCGGTCAGGTACTGGCGCAGGGTGTTGAGATCCTTGTAGTCGATCTCCTTGACACCTTCAGCCGTGAACTTGCAGAACTTGCGGCGACGGAAGAACTTGGACATGGGAAGGCTCCTTAGGCGGCGGAAGCGGCGTCTTCGCCGGCTTCGTTGTCAGCGGTGGTGGTGGACTCGCCTTCTTCGTCGTCACGACGACGGCGCTCACCGCGCTCCGGCTTGTCACCCTTCTCGTCCTTGCTCTTCATGATCAGCGACTGCTCGGTGTCAGCCTCGTCACGCTTGATGACCAGGTTGCGCAGCACGGCGTCGTTGAAGCGGAAGCTCTCGGTCAGCTCGTTCAGCACGGCCTGGTCGGCTTCGATGTTCAGCAGCACGTAGTGCGCCTTCACCAGGTTCTGGATCGGGTATGCCAGCTGGCGGCGGCCCCAGTCTTCCAGACGGTGGATGGTGCCGTTGCCGTTCTCGACCAGCGACTTGTAGCGCTCGATCATGGCCGGGACCTGCTCGCTCTGGTCCGGGTGGACCATGAACACGATTTCGTAATGACGACTCATGTTTTTTTCTACCTTTCGGATGTGGCCTTGCGGCCGGACAGCCCCCCGCCGTTGAGACCGCGGTGGGGCAAGGGTTCCCGCCAGGAAGGCAGGAAGCCGCCCATTATGGCGCAGATGGGGCGGCCGGGCAACCGTGACCGAACCTGAACCCGGCGGCACCGGGACCTGCCCGAGGACCGGCCGGCAGACCCGGGAAGCGGCGCTCAGGCCTTGTCGGCGTCGGTGGTGAAGCTCTCGCCGCAGCCGCACTCGGCGGTCGCGTTCGGGTTGCTGAACGTGAAGGTCTCGCTCAGGCCGTGCTTGCCGAAGTCGATCACGGTGCCGTCGACCAGGGCCAGGCTCTGTGCATCGACGTAGATCTTCACGCCGTCCTGGTCGAACACCGTATCGCCCTCGCGCTCGTCACGGGCCAGGTCGGTCACGTGGCCCCAGCCGGAGCAGCCGGTCTTGGTCACGCCGAAGCGCAGGCCCAGCGCGCCCGGGGTCTGGGCGACGAAGCGCTGCACGCGCTCGAAGGCAATGGGGGTCAGGCTGACAGCCATGGGACTACTCCAGAGGAACAGGGACATTATAGGGAGGCTTGGGCCGCAGAAATGCCTCGCAAGCAGAACGCTGCAACCGGTAAACTCCCGTGTTCACAGATCGAGTCGATCAGCAGAGGATTCAAGTCATGACGGTGGTCAGCGTTGAACATGCGCTTGCCGGGAAGATCCCGGAAGGCGGCGAAGTCACGGTACGCGGATGGGTGCGCACGGTGCGCGGTTCAGCGAATCTGGCCTTCGTGAATGTGACCGATGGCTCCTGCTTCGCCCCGATCCAGGTCGTAGCCAACGACACCCTGGTCAACTTCGACGAGATCAAGCGTCTCACCACCGGCTGCTCGCTGGTGGCCACCGGCATCTTGGTGAAATCGCAGGGCAAGGGCCAGTCGTTCGAGATCCAGGCCAGTGCGGTCGAAGTGGTCGGCTGGGTCGAAGACCCGCTCACCTACCCGATCCAGCCCAAGCCGATGACGCCGGAGTTCCTGCGTGAAGTGGCGCACCTGCGCCCGCGCACCAACCTGTTCGGCGCGGTCACCCGCATCCGCAACTGCCTGGCCCAGGCCGTGCACCGCTTCTTCCACGAGAACGGTTTCAACTGGATCAGCACCCCGATCATCACCACCTCCGACGCCGAAGGCGCCGGCCAGATGTTCCGCGTGTCCACGCTGGACATGGTGAACCTGCCGCGCGATGAGAAGGGCGCTATCGATTTCAGCCGCGACTTCTTCGGCAAGGAGACGTTCCTGACCGTGTCCGGCCAGCTGAACGTCGAGGCCTACTGCCTGGCCCTGAGCAAGGTGTATACCTTCGGCCCGACCTTCCGCGCCGAGAACAGCCACACCACCCGCCATCTGGCGGAGTTCTGGATGATCGAGCCGGAGATCGCCTTCGCCGACCTGGCCGAAGATGCGCGCCTGGCCGAGGAGTTCCTCAAGTACCTGTTCCGCGCGGTGCTGAACGAGCGCAGCGATGATCTGGCCTTCATCGCCGAACGCGTGGACAAGAACGCGATCACCAAGCTGGAAGACTTCATCAACGCGCCGTTCGAGCGCATCGACTACACCGATGCGGTCAGCCTGCTGCAGAAGTCTGGCCGGAAGTTCGACTTCCCGGTCGAATGGGGCCTGGACCTGCAGACCGAACACGAGCGCTGGCTGACCGAGGAACACGTCGGCCGCCCGGTGGTGGTGACCAACTACCCCGAGCACATCAAGGCGTTCTACATGCGCCTGAACGACGACGGCAAGACGGTCGCCGCGATGGACGTGCTGGCGCCGGGCATCGGCGAGATCATCGGTGGCAGCCAGCGCGAAGAGCGCCTGGACGTGCTGGACGCGCGCATGGCCCAGTTCGGCCTGGACCGTGAGCATTACAGCTGGTACCGCGATTTCCGTCGCTACGGCTCGGTGCCGCACGCCGGCTTCGGCCTGGGCTTCGAGCGCCTGGTGGTGTACGTCTGCGGCCTGTCCAACATCCGCGATGCGATTCCTTACCCGCGCGCTCCCGGCAGCGCGGACTTCTAAGCCCCACCACCGACCACGGAGGTACTGCCCCCATGACCCTGTTCTTCGCCCTCTGCTTTGTCGGCGTCGCAGTGGCCGGGTTCAGTGCCTTCGTGATCTTCTGGCCGCTGACCCTGGTGCACCTGCGTGACCGCCATCCGGCGCTGGCACAGCGCTTCGGCAGCGGCGCCTTCCTCAAGCCCGATGCCCTGGCCTGGCTGCTGCGCCGCGACTACCGGCAGCAGCCGGATCGCTCGCTGTCCGGGTTGGCCACGCCCGCCTGGGTTTCGCTGCTGACCCTGCTGGCCGGACTGGGCATGGCTGCCCTGCTCTGGCTGGCTTCGCTCTGGTAACGCATACATGAACGATCTCTCCGCCCCGCACGACAGCTGGTGGCTGGCCAGCCTCGGCAACACCCTGATCTGGGCCCGCCTGCGCGTGCGGCCGGCCGGCACGGCCGAAGTGCTCGACAGTGATGGCAACACCCTCAGCTACGACAGCGAGGACACTGCCCGCGCGCAGCTGTTCGACGCCGATTTCGTCGAATTCGACGGCCTGGACGAAGAAGATGCGCTGGTGCGCGGCTTCAGCCTGCATGAGGTGCAGCCACCGCACGCCGACAGCGACGAGGGCCTGCGTGGGCGCATGGTGCAATCGCTGGGCGGGCGCGCCTGAGCCCAGGCCGATGTTCACTCCGCGCGCCTTCGCCGAGACCGATCTGATCTGGCTGGACCGCCTGCTGGCGCGCGATCCGTTCGTCACCGTGCTCACCACCGGTGACGACGGCCTGCCCGAGCTGACCCGCGTGCCGGTGCTGTACCGGCGTGATGGCCAGCGCATCGAACTGCGCGGCCACTGGGCGCGGGCCAACCCGCAGTCGCGTCGCGAAGGCACCGCCAAGGTGCTGGTCGATGGCCCCCATGGCTACGTCTCGGCCAGCTGGTATCCGGACAAGGAACCGGCGGCACGCGTTCCGACCTGGAACTATGCCGCTGCCGAGCTGCGCGGACAGCTGCAGCCGTTCGACGGCACCGATGCGCTGGCCCAGCTGGTCGGCGACATCAGCGACCGCTTTGAAGCCAGCGTCGGCCAGCAGTGGCGGTTCGAGGCTGATCGTCCCGAGCACGGCCCGGAGCTGCGCGCCATCGTCGGGTTCCACTTCCACGTCGAACAGGTACAGCTGAAACTGAAGCTCAGCCAGAACCATCCCGATGCCAACCAGCAGGCGGTGATCGACGCGTTGGATCGCCTGCACGCCCCACCTTCCACCGAACTGGCGCAGTGGATGCGCTGGTTCCGCGATGAGGCCGCCGCCGGCGGCTGAACGCACCGACTCCCGCGACGACGCGGCCGGACAGCCGCGACTTGCCCCCACCGAGGTCAGGGACCCGAACATGAAAGACATCCACAAGCTGCTGCAGAACAACCGCGACTGGGCCGACCGCATCGAGAAGGAAGATCCCGAGTTCTTCCATCAGCTGGCCAAGCAGCAGCACCCGGAATACCTGTGGATCGGCTGCTCCGATTCGCGCGTGCCGGCCAACCAGATCATCGGCATGGCACCGGGCGAAGTGTTCGTGCATCGCAACGTCGCCAACGTGGTCGCCCACACCGACCTGAACTGCCTGAGCGTGGTGCAGTACGCGGTAGACCAGCTGAAGGTCAAGCACATCCTCATCGTGGGCCACTACGGTTGCGGCGGCGTGCATGCCTGCCTGCACAACACCCGCGTCGGCCTGGCGGACAACTGGCTGCGCCACGTCGGCGACGTGATGCAGAAGCACGCGGCGATCATCGATGCGCTGGAGACCGACGAGCTGCGTCATGCCCGCCTGTGCGAGCTGAATGTCATCGAGCAGGTCGCCAACCTGTGCCGCTCGACCATCGTGCAGGACGCCTGGGCACGCGGCCAGAAGCTGATGGTGCATGGCTGGGTCTACAGCTTGAAGGATGGCCGCGTGCGCGAAATGGGCATCGATGTCGGCTCGCCGGAAGATCTGCAGCCGGCTTACGAGAAAGCGCTTTCCTATGTCCCCCGCAAGGGCAAGCGCGACTGATCCCCCACGGAGCCCGACCATGCTCGCCTCACCGATCAACCTGCACGCCTGGATCGAAGAACATCGTCACCTGCTGAAACCGCCGGTGGGCAACAAGATGATCGACAACGGCGACTTCATCGTCATGGTGGTCGGCGGGCCGAACTCGCGGACCGATTATCACTACGACGAAGGCCCCGAGTGGTTCTACCAGCTCGAAGGCGAGATGGTGCTGAAGGTCCAGGAGGATGGCGCGGTCCGCGACATCCCGATCCGTGCCGGCGAGATCTTCCTGCTGCCGGCGAAGGTGCCGCACTCGCCGCGCCGGCCACCGGGCGGCGTCGGGCTGGTCGTGGAGCGCAGGCGGCTGCCGCACGAGATGGACGGTGTGATCTGGCATTGCGAGCGCTGCAACCACAAGCTGCATGAGGAGTTCTTCGCGCTGCAGAACATCGAAACCGACCTGCCCAAGGTCTTCGCGCGTTACCACGCCAGCCTGGAACTGCGTACCTGCAGCAAATGCGGCCACATCGACCCGTTGCCGGCACCGGCGGCGGACTGATCGATCGCCGGGTATGGCGATTGCTGATGCATCCGCCGGGCATGGCCCGGCGCTACCCGGAGATCACGCGCATCGGCCATGCCGGGCCATGCCCGGCGGGGGAATCAGCAATCGCAGCACCGGTAGCGCCGGGCCATGCCCGGCGAGCGTACTGCGCGGCATCACGCAGGCCCCAGGCGCTACACTGGCAGCCCCGTTGCAGCCTGTTGCCCGACCAT
The DNA here is from genome assembly GCF_029844625.1 of Stenotrophomonas sp. GD03680. Lineage (NCBI taxonomy): Bacteria > Pseudomonadati > Pseudomonadota > Gammaproteobacteria > Lysobacterales > Lysobacteraceae > Stenotrophomonas > Stenotrophomonas sp. GD03680. Next base: position 55,364 of record NZ_JAOCKC010000018.1, read on the forward strand.
GTCCGACCTGCTGAACCGCACCCATGCCATCGCTCTCGACGCCGCGGATCCGTTGCGGCCGCTGCGCAGTGAATTCCTGATTCCGCGCCACGGCGGTGGCGAGCAGACCTACTTCGTGGGCAACTCGCTGGGACTGCAGCCGCGCGGCGCACAGGCGGCGGTGCAGGAAGTGATGAAGCAGTGGGCTGAACTGGCAGTGGAAGGCCACTTCACCGGCCCCACCCAATGGCTGTCCTACCACCGTCTGGTCAGCACGCAGCTGGCGCGGGTGGTCGGTGCGCTGCCCAGCGAAGTGGTGGCGATGAACACGCTGAGCGTGAACCTGCACCTGATGATGGTCAGCTTCTACCGGCCGACCCGGGAACGACCGGTGATCCTGATGGAAGCCGGCGCCTTCCCGACGGACCGTCACGCGGTGGAAGCGCAGATCCGTTTCCATGGCTTCGACCCGGCCGACTGCCTGGTGGAGGTGCAGCCGGACGAAGCCAGCGGCACGATCTCGATGACCACGATCGAACGCGCGATCGCCACGCATGGCCCTCGCCTGGCTCTGGTGCTGTGGCCAGGCGTGCAGTACCGCACCGGCCAGGCCTTCGATCTCGATGCGATCACCCGCGCCGCACGCCTGCAGGGCGCGCGCATCGGCTTCGATCTGGCGCATTCGGTCGGCAACCTGCCCCTGCGCCTGCACGATGTGGCGCCGGACTTTGCCGTGTGGTGCCATTACAAGTACCTCAACAGCGGCCCGGGGGCCGTCGCCGGGGCGTTCGTGCACGAGCGTCACCACCGTGACAGCACCCTGCCACGCTTCGCCGGCTGGTGGGGCCATGACGAAGCCACCCGCTTCCAGATGTCCCCGCAGTTCACGTCCGCCACCGGCGCCGAAGGCTGGCAGCTGAGCAATCCGCCGATCCTCGGCCTGGCGCCGCTGCGCGCTTCACTGGACCTGTTCGAACGGGCCGGCATGGACGCCCTGCGCAGCAAGTCGCTGGCACTGACCGGCATGCTCGAAGCCCTGGTGCGCGCGCGCCTGGCCAACGTGCTCGACATCGTCACCCCGGCCGAGCCGGACCGGCGCGGCTGCCAGCTCTCGCTGCGGGTGATCGCCGGCCGCGAGCGTGGCCGCGCACTGTTCGAGCACCTGCGCTCGGTCGGCGTGCTCGGTGACTGGCGCGAGCCGGACGTGATCCGCATCTCCCCCACCCCGCTCTACAACCGCTACCTGGACGTCCACCATTTCGTCGAGGAAGTGGAAGCCTGGGCCGGCCTCTGAGCCGGCACCTCCCCTCCTGCTGGACAGTTCGTTGATCGCACATGCCTCCCGCTCGTTGAGCATCATTGGTGCCGGCCTGGCCGGATCCCTGCTCGCCATCCTGCTGTCGCGGCAGGGCTGGCGGATCACCCTGTACGAACGCCGTGGCGACCCACGCGTGGCCGACTACGAAAGCGGCCGCTCGATCAACCTGGCGCTGGCCGAGCGCGGGCGCAACGCGCTGCGGCAGGCCGGCGTGGAGGACGAGGTGATGGCCCGCGCGGTGATGATGCGTGGACGCATGGTGCATCCGCGCGAAGGCGCCGCGCAGCTGCAGCGCTATGGCCGCGACGACAGCGAAGTGATCTGGTCGATCCATCGCAGGGACCTGAACACCACGCTGCTGACACTGGCCGAGCAGGCAGGTGCCACCGTACATTTCCACCGCCGACTGCATACCGTCGATTTCGATGCCGGCCATGCGCGCTTCATCGACGATCGCGACGACAGCCCGCACGACATCCACTTCGACAGCCTGATCGGCGCTGACGGCGCCGGCTCGGCGCTGCGCGCGGCGATGAACCGGCGCGCGCCGCTGGGCGAGGACATCGCCTTCCTCGATCACTCCTACAAGGAACTGGAGATTCCACCGGACCGTGATGGCGGCTTCCGCATCGAACGCAACGCATTGCACATCTGGCCACGGGGCCACTTCATGTGCATCGCCCTGCCCAATCACGAAGGCACGTTCACGGTCACCCTGTTCCTGCCCAACCAGGGCGAGCCCAGCTTCGCCACCGTCAATACCGGCGCCCAGGCCGAAGCCCTGTTCGCGCGCGAGTTCGCTGATGCGTTGCCGCTGATCCCCGACCTGCGCACGGACTGGGAGCAGCATCCGCCCGGCCTGCTCGGCACGCTAACGCTGGAGCGCTGGCACCAGCAGGGCCAGGCCGTGCTGATCGGTGATGCCGCGCATGCAATGGTGCCCTTCCACGGGCAGGGCATGAACTGCGCGTTCGAGGACTGCGTGGCACTGGCCCGCCATCTGATGGAAGCCGACGACCTGCAGAGCGCGTTCGCCGCCTTCGAGGAAGAACGCAAGCCGAACGCGCATGCGATCCAGCAGATGGCCCTGGAGAACTACCTGGAGATGCGTGATCGCGTCGCCGACCCGGCCTTCCTGCTGCAGCGCGAGCTGGAGCAGGCGCTTCAGCATCGCTGGCCGACCCGCTTCGTACCGCACTACACCATGGTCACGTTCCTGCACACGCCCTACGCCGAGGCACTGCGCCGGACCGACATCCAGCGCGACATGCTGATGGCCGCCACGATCGGCCATACGTCGCTGGAGAACATCGACTGGGCAGCTCTGGAGGCACAGATCCATGCCCGGCTGCCGGTTCTGGAGGGCGCACACTGATGGCTGACAGCTTCCTGTTCTACGACCTGGAAACCTTCGGACAGGACCCACGGCGAACGCGCATCTCGCAGTTCGCGGCGATCCGCACCGATGCCGATCTGAACGAGATCGACACGCCGGTGAGTTTCTTCGTGCGCCCCGCCGACGATCTGCTGCCCTCGCCGATGGCCACCCTGGTCACCGGCATCACGCCGCAACGGGCACTGGCTGAAGGCATCAGCGAAGCCGAAGCGTTCGACCGCATCAACGAACAGCTGTCGCGCCCGGGTACCTGTGCCCTGGGCTACAACACCCTGCGCTTCGACGACGAATTCATCCGCTACGGTCTGTTCCGCAACTTCCATGACCCCTACGAGCGCGAGTGGCGCAACGGCAACTCGCGCTGGGACCTGCTGGACATGCTGCGGCTGATGCGCGCCCTGCGTCCCGAAGGCATCCACTGGCCACTGCGCGAGGACGGCGCCACGTCGTTCAAGCTCGAGCACCTGGCCGAAGCCAACAATGTGCGCGATGGCGATGCGCACGAGGCGCTGTCGGACGTGCGCGCCACGATCGGCATGGCCCGCCTGTTCAAGCAGTCGCAGCCGCGGTTGTGGGAGTACGCGTTGAAACTGCGCGACAAGCGTTTCGTCGGCAGCCTGCTGGACGTGGGCGCGCTGAAGCCGGTGCTGCACATTTCCATGCGATACCCGGCCAGCCGGCTGTGCGCGGCTCCGGTGCTGCCGCTGGCGGTGCACCCGACGATCAACAACCGGGTGATCGTGTTCGATCTGGAAGGTGACATCGACGACCTGCTGCTGCTGCCAGCCGAGACGATCGCCGAGCGGCTCTACCTGCGCGCCAGCGAACTGCCCGAAGGCGTCGCCCGGGTGCCGCTGAAGGAAGTACATCTGAACAAGGTCCCGGCGCTGGTCGCCTGGAACCACCTGCGGCCCGACGATCACGCCCGCCTGGGCCTGGATGTCGCCGCCATCGAAGCCAAGGTCGAGCGGCTGCGTGCATTCGCGCCGCAACTGGCCGAGAAGGCACGGCAGGTGTACAACCAGCCACGGGACGCCGTCGTGGCCGACGTCGATGCTTCGCTGTACGACGGCTTCCTCGGCAATGGCGACAAGCCACTGCTGGCCCTGGCGCGGACCACGCCGCCCGCAGAGCTGGCTGCGCTGGAAGGCCGCTTCCGCGATCCGCGCCTGCCCGAACTGCTGTTCCGCTATCGCGCCCGCAACCATCCCGACACCCTGGCACCGGCCGAGCGCCAGCGCTGGCAGGACTACCGCCGCCAGCGCCTGCTCGGTGACGGCCGCCTGGGCGAACTCAACCTGCCCCAGTACCAGCAGCAGCTCGATGCACTGGCCGCCGAGGCGCCGGACGACGATCGCCGCCTGGCCCTGCTGCAATCGCTGCGCGACTGGGGCCAGCACCTGCAGGAGAGCTTGTGAGCACCTATTTCAGCGACGCCAGTTTCAGGTTCCTGCGCAGCCTTGCGCGGCACAATGAAAAGGCCTGGTTCAACGACCATCGCCAGCAGTACGAAGACCATGTACGGCAGCCGTTCCTGCGCCTGCTGGGCGACCTGCAGCCCGCGCTGGCCGAGGTCAGCGCGCATTTCCGTGCCGATACCCGTGGCGTCGGTGGTTCGCTGTTCCGCATCCATCGCGATGCGCGCTTTTCAAACGACAAATCGCCGTACAAGACCTGGCAGGGCGCACGCCTGTTCCATGAACGCCGCCGCGAAGTGGCCGCTCCGTCGTTCTACGTGCATCTGCAACCGGGCGAGAGCTTCGTCGGTGCCGGCCTGTGGCACCCCGAACCGGACACCCAGCGCCGCGTGCGCCATTTCATCCTGGACAACCCCGGCAGCTGGAAGGCCGCAGCGCATGCACCCGCCCTGCGCCGGCGTTTCGATTTCGAGCAGAGCGAGAAGCTGGTCAGGCCGCCGCGTGGCTTCCCCGCCGATTTCGACTTCATCGACGATCTCAAGCATCGCAACTGGGTGATGTGGCGCTCGCTGGACGATGAGACGATGACCGGGCCGCGCCTGCTGTCCACGCTCGGCAAGGATCTGGCCGCGCTCGGCCCCTTCGTCGACTATCTGTGCGCAGCACTGGATCTGGAGTTCTGATGCCACTGGCCCGGCAACGCCGCCCGCTCGGCCGCACCGGCCTGTCCGTATCGCCGGTCGGGCTGGGCTGTTCGGGCTTCTGGGGCCATCGCCGCTTTGCCGAGCATGCCGCCGCAGCGATCGTCGAGCACGCGCTGGCCCAGGGCGTGAACCTGTTCGACACCGGCCACAACTACTCCGGCTTCCATGCCGAACCGCGCCTGGGCCGCATCCTGCGACCGCTGCTGGCCCGCTACCCGCGTGAGTCACTGGTCATCTCCAGCAAGGGCGGCACACTGACCGGACAGGCCGGCATCAGTGGCGCAGAACAGCGCGATTTCTCGCCTGCGGCCATCACCGCCAGCTGCGAAGCCTCGCTGCGCAACCTTGGCCTGGATTACCTGGACATCTACCAGCTGCATGGCGCCACCGCGCACGACATCAACGACGATCTGCTCGATGCGCTGCAGCGCCTGCGCGAACGTGGCCTGATCCGCGCCACCGGCATCAACACCCACTCAGCATCGACGCTGCACTGGATGCTTGCGCATCCACAGGCATTCGACGTGGTCCTGCTGGACTACAACGCGCTGCAGCAGGATCGTGCGCCGCTGATCGACCAGCTGCATGCGGCCGGAATCGGCGTACTGGCAGGCACCGTGCTCGCACAGGGCCACCTGCTGCCCAGCCAGCCTCGCCGGCCGAGATTGGCCGATGCCTGGTACCTGGCGCGCGCGTGGCTCAAGCCCAGCAGCCGCCGTCTGATGCGCAGCGCACGTGCGATGCGCCGGGCCATTGCGGCGATCGACAGCCAGCGTCCGGCCCAGACTGCGTTTGCCTACGTTCTGGGCCACCCCGGCGTGGCCGCCGGCATCCTGGGCACTACCCGCGTCGGCAGTCTGGAGGAGGTGCTGGCCACGCGACCCGAAGCACTGCGCCCCGCCGACCGGCAACGTCTGGTCGCGGCCTATGGCGACGGCAGCGGTTCGCCCAGTCATTGAGTCTTCACCCCGGCCGGCCGCACTTGCGGCAGTCTGGCGGCATGAAGAAGCTCACTGCGATCGTGGTCCTGTTGGTGATTGCACTGGCCGGCGTGTGGTTCGGCGGCCCCTACCTGACCATACAGGGTCTGTCCAAGGCCATCGAACAGCGCGATACCGCCGCACTGGAACGCTACGTCGACTTTCCGCGCGTGCGCGTCAGCCTGCGTGCGCAACTCAATGATTACCTCGTGCGCCAGGCCGGCCCCGATGTGGCCAGCAGTCCGTTCGGCGCCCTGCTCTACGGCCTGGGCGACCAGCTTGGGGGCGCAGCGGTGGACACCCTGATGACCCCGGCCGGCATCGGTGCGATGCTGCAGGGCCATGTGCTGTGGAAGCGTGGGCGCAACGAGCTGCAGGGCGGAGATGCCTTCGCGGCGACCGAACCGGCACGGCCTCTGAAGAACGCCCGCCACCGTTTCGAAGCGTTCGACCGCTTCGTCGTCGACGTTGATCGCGGCCCGGGCCAACCACCGTTGAAGGTCGTGCTGGAACCGCAGGGGCTGCGCTGGAAAGTGGTTGACGTGCAGTTGGGAATGGCCGGCACCCCATGATGCAGAACGCCGGGCGTGGCCCGGCGTTCCTACAGGTGCCGCTACGCTCGCCGGGCGTGGCCCGGCGCTACCGCGTCATCCCTCGTTGGCGACACCGTGCGGCACATGGCCCGCGGCAACGTGTTCGCGGGCACTGTCGATGTTGTGCTGCGAATCATCGAAGAAGATGTCGGCACCGAAGGCCTGCAGGAACGGCCCCTTGTGGCGGCCGCCCAGGAACAGCGCCTCGTCCAGGCGCACGCCCCATTCGCGCAGCGTGCGGATCACCCGCTCGTGCGCGGGCGCAGAGCGGGCGGTGACCAGCGCCGTGCGGATCGGCGCACTGTCACCGGCCGGGAACACCTCCTGCAGCGTGTGCAGCGCGGACAGGAAGCCGCGGAACGGGCCACCGCTGAGCGGTTCGCGCGCACGTTCGCGCTCGTGGCGGCCGAATGCCTCGACCCCCTGTTCGCGCGAGATGCGCTCGCTTTCATCACCGAAGATCACTGCATCACCGTCAAAGGCAATGCGCAGCTGGCCGGACGGTCGGCCGGTGTCGATCTGGTCCGCGGCGGCCGCAGCGGTCTCGCCGGGTGGCTTGGGCAGGATCGTCGCAGCGGCGATTCCGTGGCGCAGCGCACTGCGGACCGACTCCGGATTGGCCGACAGGAACAGATCGGTGCCGAACGGTTTCACGTAGGGCCAGGTCGGCTCACCGGCGGTGAAGGTGGCACGGATGATGCCCAGGCCGTAGTGCTGGATCGAATTGAAGATGCGCAGGCCGGTATCGGCCGAATTGCGCGACAGCAGGATCACCTCGACGCGCGGGTTCTCCGGGCTGGCGCCCTGGTTCAGCGCCAACAGTTTGCGCACCACCGGGAAGGCCACGCCGGGACCGAGGATGTCGTCCTCGTGCTGGCGCTGGTACTCCGCATAGGCCGCCACGCCATCGGTCTCGAACAGCGCGTGGCTTTCCTCGAGATCGAACAGGGCGCGCGAGGTCACCGCGACGGTCAGCAAACGGGGGGAGTTGTCACCCATCGGTGGGGGTCCTTCTGGCGGTCGACGCGACCGGCAACCTATTGTCCTCAAAAAACGAACTGTTCGCTCAGGATCCGGTCTTCCAGATTGTGTTCCGGGTCGAACAGCAATGTCACCCGGCGGTCGCGCGACTCGCGGATGGTCACCTCGACCACGTCGCGCGTCTCGTGCGAATCGGCGGTCACGCTGACCGGTCGCTTGTAGGGGTCCAGCACGCGGAAGCGCACCTCCGTATCCGCCTTGAGAATGGCACCACGCCAGCGTCGCGGGCGATACGGTGCCAATGGCGTCAGCGCGATGGTGTGCGAGCCCAAGGGCAGCACGGGTCCGTGGGCCGAATAGTTGTAGGCGGTGCTGCCTGCGGGCGTGGCAACCAGCACGCCGTCGCCGATCAGTTCGGCCACCCGCTCCTGCCCATTGAGGTCGATGCCGATGTGCGCAGCCTGGCGGGTCTGCCGCAGCAGGGACACGTCGTTGTACGCCAGCGAACCGGTGCTGGTGCCCGATTCGGTCAGCGCCACCATCTCCAGCGGACGCAGGTTGGCCGGTTCCGCGCGGGCGATGCGTGCATTGACGTCGTCGTCGCCCCGGTACTGGTTCATCAGGAAACCTACGGTGCCCAGCTTCATGCCGAACACCGGTTTTCCCAGGTGGCCGTGACGATGCAGCGTCTGCAGCATGAAGCCATCACCGCCCAGCGGGCAGAGCACGTCGGCCTGCTCGGGGGCATGGTCGCCAAAGCGCGCGACCATGGCCGCGCGGGCCATCTGCGCAGCTTCGGTGGTGCTTGCCAGGAAAGCGATGCGGGGGGTGTCGCTCATCGGTGGATCCGGGGGGAAGGCGTGAGGGAGAGCATAACCGAGCGCCGCTACGCTCGCCGGGCCGGCGGCGCTGCGGTCGCCCTGGTC
>NZ_JAOCKC010000019.1:0-59002 GCF_029844625.1 Stenotrophomonas sp. GD03680
AGCCAGCTGTTGAACGGTGTGCGCCCGTGCAGCGGCCGTGGTGCGGCGACGCGCAATCCCGCTTCGCTCAGTGTCGCCAGCAAGGTCTTCGGCTGGGGATAGTGCCGCGGGCGGGTACCCATCCAGCCCACCAGCCAGGCAAGGCGGTCCGCGACCCGCGTGGTGCGGTCCCGGCCATCACCGGTCGCCAGCGGCGTGCGCAGCAGCAGCCGTCCTCCGGGGGACACCCGCGCGCTTGCGGCACGCAGCAGCGTCTGCTGCGGTCCGGCATCCAGGTACTGCACTACGTCCAGCAGCAGTACATGGCCGACGTGCGACGGCAGCGCAGCCTGCACATCCAGGCATTCGAAGCGCACGGCCGGCAGGCCTTCACCGGCTTGCCGCGCCCGCTCGATCTTGGCGGCGTCCACGTCCACCCCGAGATAGGGCTGGCCGCGCCCGCGCTGGCGCAGCACATGCGCGAACAGGCCCAGTCCGCAACCCAGGTCCAGCACCGGCTGGCCATCCTCGGGCAGCTGTTGCAGCACGCCGTCGTACAACGGATCGCTGCCGAGTTTGCCGCGGGTGTAGTAATAGTCGCGGCGGCTGCCCCAGGCCTGTGCAGGTCGGAACGCCTCGGCGATCGCGCGGGCCTGCGGGGAGGTCAGCGGGGAGCAGGGCAGGGGCGTGCCATTCCGTGGCGTGCCGTCCACGGGTCAGCCAGCGTCGCCGAGCCGGCGCAGGGCGACCGGCAAGGCGCGCTCGCTCCACAATGCATACATGCGCGCGGAGGGGTGCAGACCGTCTTCGGCGATCATCGCCGGGTCGTGACCGTGGACGCGGCTGATGTCGGTGATGTCGACGAAGTCGACGCCGAGGCCACTGCAGACATGCTCCGCAGCCGCGTTGAACGCGTCGGTTTCGATGCCGATGCGGCCACGGTGTCGGCCGCTGCTGGCGCCGAACGGCGTCACGCCCCAATCGGGAAACGACAGCACCAGCACCCGATCGGTACGGCCGCCGGCAAAACCGATCGCGCGCTGCAGCAGGGCCTGGAACTGCGTGCGGTATTCGTCGAGCGGGCGGCCGCGGTACTGGTTGTTGACCCCGATCAGCAGGCTGACGAAGTCGAACGGCCCCTGCGGGGCGGCCTCGTCGATGCCGGCATCGAGCTCGTCCGTGGTCCAGCCGGTGGTGGCGATGGTCTGCGGATCGGCCAGCGCGACGCCCTGTGCGCGCATCGCGGCGGCCAGCTGATGGGGCCAGCGGCCTTCGACCGCGACGGCCTCACCGATGGTGTAGGAGTCGCCCAGCGCCAGATAGGACAAGCCCACGACTCAGGCCACCGAACGGCGTGGCTTGATCGGTACGACCTTGGTTGCATCCTCGGCGCGGCGGGCCAGCACGCGGTCGATGCGGGCGAACACATCGCGCATCACCGAGGCCTCCGGCAGCAGGGTTACGCGGAAGTGGTTGCGGTAGGGCACGTTGAAGCTGGAACCGGGCACCACCAGCACGCCCTCGTTGTCCATCAGGTCCAGGGCGAAGGTGTGATCGTCGAAGCCCTTGGCGGCAGCGCCGACCACCGCCGGGAAGGCATACAGCGCGCCGGCGGGGGCCACCAGCGACAGATGCTCGCTGGCCTCGCAGGCTTCGATCACCGCGCGGCGGGTTTCGTACAGGCGCCCGCCCGGGGCACACAGTGCCGAAATGGTGTCGGGCCCGTTCACCGCAGCCTCGATGGCGTACTGGCCGGGCACATTGGCGCACAGGCGCAGCGCGCTGAGCAGGTCCATCGCCGCGCGGAAGTCGCCCAGGCGTGCGTCATCGCCGCTGAGGTGCGCCCAACCCACGCGCCAGCCGCAGGCGCGATGCACCTTGCTCAGCCCGCTGAAGGTCAGGCACGGATGGTCGCCCGCCAGCGGTGCGACTGGCTGGAACACCGCCTCGTCATACAGGATCTGGTCGTAGATCTCGTCGACCAGCAGCAGCAGGTTGTGCCGGCGCGCGATGTCCACCACGCGTTCAAGCAGTTCGCGCGGGTAGCTGGCGCCACTGGGATTGTTCGGATTGATCAGCACGATCGCGCGGGTGCGCGAGGACACCAGGGTCTCGATCTCGCTCGGGTCCGGCTGGAAGCCGTTCTCGGCGGCGCAACGGTAGTACACCGGCCGGCCGTCGTTGAGGATGGTGGAGGCCGACCACAACGGGTAGTCCGGGGACGGCACCAGCACTTCATCGCCGGGGTTGAGCAGCGCACGCAGCGACAGGTCGATCAGTTCGCTGACGCCGTTGCCGACGAACACACGGTCCGGGTGCGCGTCGGGAGCGCCGCGACGGGTGTAGTAGGCAGCGATCGCCTCGCGCGCCACCGGCAGGCCCTGCTGGTGGGTATAGGGATCGGTGCGACCCATGTCGTCGGCGATCGCGCGCTGCAGGTGTTCCGGGGCGCGGAAGCCGAAATTGCCGGGGTTGCCGATGTTGAGCTTGATCAGCTTGCGGCCCTGCGCCTCCAGCTCCCGGGCTCGCCGGGCCAGTTCTCCGCGGATTTCGTAGCGCACTTCGGAAAGGCGCTCGCGGGTGGCCAGGGGCTTGGGCGCGGAGGTTGACATGGTCGGTGAGCCGTCGGATGGCATGGAGGTTCCATGGTAGCGGAATTGCTGCACTGCATGGCAAGGCCCCCAGGGCCCGCCGCTGCTGGGCTGGAGCGGCGTTGGCACGGGTAGAATGGAGGCGATGACCCAGACCCCCGATTTCACCGCCCTGCAGACCATCGGCTGGCCCTGGCCGGGCCCGGCGCAGCAGGCCGACTGGCAGGCCATGATGGCCGAGCACCCGCAGGCCCGCCCGGCCCGGGTGATCGAGCAGCACCGTACGCACTATGTCGTGGCCGACGCCCCGGACGCTGCGATCAAGGCCGAATCGCTGCCGGAATGGCAGCGGCCACGCTTTCCCAGCCATGAGCGGCCGGCGGTCGGCGACTGGGTGCTGCTCGACGGCATCCGCATCGTGGCGCTGCTGCCACGTCGCACCGCGATCAAGCGCGGTGCCGCCGGCGAGCATTATCACCAGCAGGTGATCGCGGCCAACATCGATACGGTGTTCATCGTCTGCGGGCTGGATGCGGACTTCAATCCACGCCGTATCGAGCGCTACCTGCTGCTGGTGGGCGGCGGCGGTGCCGAACCGGTGGTGGTGCTGACCAAGGCCGACCAGACCGAATACAGCGAAGATGCGCTGGCGGTGCTGGAAGAACTGGAAATGCAGGGGATCGCCCTGCATGCCATCAATGGCCTGGATGCTGGCAGCGTGGCTGTGCTGCAGCCATGGTTGGGGCCGGGCCGCACCGTGGTGCTGGTGGGCTCCTCCGGCGCCGGCAAATCCACGCTGACCAACACGCTGCTTGGCGAGCAGCGGATGAAGACCAATGCGGTGCGCGCCAACGACTCACGCGGGCGTCATACCACCACCCATCGTGCGCTGATGCCGTTGCCGACCGGCGCCTGCCTGATCGACACGCCCGGCATGCGCGAGCTCAAGCCGACCGGCGAGGAGACGCTGGCCGAAGGGGGCTTCGCCGATATCGAAGCACTGGCCGAACAGTGCCGCTTCCGCGACTGCTCGCATCACCAGGAGCCCGGTTGTGCGGTACGGGCGGCCATCGACGCGGGTGAGATTGAGGAAAGCCGGCTGCTGAACTACTTCAAGTTGAAGGAAGAAGTGGCGGCTGCGGCCGCCAAGCTGGCCGTGCGCCAGGCCGAGACCGCGCAGGAACGAGGTGGCAGGAAAGGCAAGGGCCAGCAGTTCCGTCCGGCAGGAAAGCCGCGACGTCGTTGATGAGGCAGCCGGCCATGGGCGCGGCTGCATGGAGATTCATCCCGGGATGCCGGGGTAACGCCCTCACTGATGCTGGGCACGCGGTGGACAGCGCACGGCCGGGCAGGGCGCTATAGTCCGCGCATGGAAACGACCGCCGTGCTGGATCGCGAGGTGGCCCACCATGCGGCGCTCGATGCGCGGCTGGTCGAGGCCGTGGGTGGCATCCGCCTGCTGGGCCTGACCAGCTGGCCGGCGACGGTGCAGGCACCGTTCCTGGACAGCGTTGCGCGCGGGCAGCCGCAGTTGCCGAAGGTGGACTACCCGAAGCTGGATTTCAGCGAGGAACGCCGCACCTTGGCAGCCATCGCCGCCGACTGCGACGCGGGGCATCCCTTGGGTCACTACGTGCAGCAGTCCGCGCACAGCTGGGACCTGGCCGCACGCCTGCTGGAGGGACTGGGTACCGCAGCGGTGGACACCTGTTCGGTGCAGCTGTTCGGCGCCCCCGAACAGCCCTTGCCGGGCAATGGCCCGAGCACGCGCGATGCAGCACGCCATTTCATCCAGATCGCGGCCGAGCTGGACCATGAACTGCTGGCGCCGGAAGAACAGGTGCCGGTGTCTGCGATCGCGCTGCAATTGCAGTTGCAGAACGATCTGGATGCCTTCTTCGAATCGCGGATCATCCAGGTGCAGCTGGACCCGGAACTGGTGTCCAAGGCGGCCGCCGGATCGACGCGGATCCGCCTGCGTACCAGTGCGCGCTTCAGCGCCTACGATCGTGCACAGCTGTTCCATCACGAAGCGCTGGTGCATTCGCTGACCGCGTTGAATGGCCGGGAGCAACCGGTGCTGCCCAGCCTGGCCTTGTCCTCACCGCGGGTGACGGCTACCCAGGAAGGGTTGGCCACGTTTGCCGAGCAGATCACCGGCAGCATCGACATCGAGCGCCTGAAGCGGATCAGCCTGCGTACCGAAGCCATCGCGATGGCCCGCGAGGGCGCCGACTTCATCGAGGTGTTCCGCTACTTCTGCGATGCCGGGCAGAACCCGGAAGAGAGCTTCGCATCGGCCCAGCGCGTGTTCCGCGGGGTGCCCCCCGGCGGCGGGCTGGCCTTCACCAAGGACACCGTGTACCTGCGCGGGCTGGTATCGGTGCACACCTTCTTCCGCCACATGCTGGCCGAGGATCGCCTGCAGGTCTGCCGGTGGCTGTTCGCGGGCAAGATGAGCCTGCAGGACGCCATCGCGTTCGCGCCGTTGTTCCAGGCCGGGGTGTTGAAGCCACCACGCTGGCTGCCGCACTGGGTCAGCCGGGCCAATGGCCTGGCCGGCATGCTGGCGTTTTCCCTGTTTGCCAACCGGATACGGATGGACCAGCTGGCGCCGGAGTGACATGCGTTGGCGGATCCTGCATGGGCCTGCCTGCCCGCGCCATGCAGGAACACTCGATGCGCCGCAGCGCCCGCTTCTGACTTAGAACTCTGCCGCCACCGTCATGAACACCTGCCGCGGTGCGCTGGCGTGGATCGCGTAGCGCTTGCCTTCCGGGTCGGTCGGCGCGAACGAGCTCAGCTGGCCGGCGTAGCGCTTGTTGGTCAGATTGGTCGCGTTCAACGAGACCCGCACGTTGCGCAGTCCCAGCCCAGGGCCGAAGTCATAGCCGGCACCCGCATCGAAGGTGGTCACGCCCGGCACCGACTGATCGTTGGTGTAGGTGTAATAACGCTTGCCGGTGTACTTGGCACGCAGGCTGGCGAAGAAGCCATCGCGGTTCCAGCTGATTTCGCTGGAGGCCATGCGCTGCGGCGTGTCCACCGTGATCTTGCCGGCCACCGGCACCACCGCGCCGCCGGAGATGTAGTCATCTTCGTAGGTGGTCTTGTTCCAGGACAGCGCGTTGTACCACTGCAGGCCATCGACCGGCTTGAGGATGAAGGTCAGTTCCGCGCCGTGGCTCTTCACCGAGCCGACGTTGATGAAGCGTGTCACGCACTCCGGTCGGGTGCCCACTTCGATGCTGGAGCACGGGTTCAGTGACAGCAGGCGGTTGTCGAACGTGACGTTGTAGGCGGCGATCGAGGCCTGGTACTTCTCGCCGAACGTGCGGAAACCGGCCTCCAGGCTCTTCGACTTTTCCGGTTCCAGGTCGGCGCTGGCAGCGAACGATTCCGGTGCCACCTGCAACGGGCCGCCACTGCCACCACCGACGAAGGCGGCGATGTTCTCGGCGTACGAGGCGAACAGCTCGTTGTTGGCGTTGAGCTTGAAGCCCACGCCCAGCTGCGGCAGCACCGACTCCTTGGCCGTCAGCGTGCCGGACGCCAGGCGGGTTTCCACGCCCGGGCGGGCCGTGGCACGCATGCGGGTGTTCGGGCTCTTGATGCCGACATCAACGGTCAGGCGCTGGTCGAGGAAGCGCATGCGGTCCTGCACGTAGAACTGCTGCGTGCGGATGTCGTAGTCCTGGTTGAACAGCAGGCGGTCCGGATTCTTCAGGTACAGGTCGTCCAGGAACGGACCGCTGATGTAGTAGAAATTGCGCGACACGTTGTGGTCGTTCTGCTCGTACCACAGGCCGGCTTCCAGCTCGTGGATGCCAGCCGTCCATGACAGCGCTGCGGTCACGCCGTCGCGGTTGATCGTGTAGTTGGTGCTGCGGATGGAGATCGGCAGCACCCGGTCGGTGCCGGGGTAGGACGGCTGGCCCGGCGCCCACCAGTGACCCTGGCCGCGGTTGTCATGGTGGTAGGCCAGCAGTTTCAGGCGGCCCTGCTCGCCCAGGCGAAGGTCGGCATCGATCGAGTACAGGTTGTCATCGCGCAGCGCACGGCTCTGGTAGTACGCATCGTCGATGCTGGTCACGCCGCCGCTGTAGGCACATCGCGCCGGATCACGCGTAGCCGGCGCGCAGTAGGCGGCGGCCACCGCGCGGTTCCAGTCCGGCGCATAGATGTTCCAGTCCCAGCCCAGGCCCCGGGCCAGCATGTCCTTGGACAGGTAGGCGTAGTTGGCCTGGCTGGCACGCGAGGTCGCCACGAACGCGCCAAAGCGATGGTCGCCCACGTTCCACACGGCCTTGGCATTGAACTGGCGGGTGGTCTGGTTCTGATGCGGCGCGGCCCACATGTCCTGGTCCTGGTGAACGCCGGAGACATACGCAGAGAAGCCGTTGAGGTCGCCCGTATCCACGCGCAGGTAACCACGGCGCTGATTGTCGTCGCCGACGGTGACGCTGGCACGGCCGCCGAACTCGGTGGACGGATCGGACGAGAAGTACTGGATGGTGCCGCCGAGATTGCTGGTCGAGGCCACGCCGAGTGAACCGATGCCCTGCGACAGCTCGGCGCCGGCCAGGTTTTCGGCGATCAGCGCACGGGCGATGCTCAGGCCGTTGTAGTTGCCGTAGCTGTTGTCGCCCAACGGAATGCCATCGAGCGTATAGCCCAGCCGGCTCTTGTCGAATCCGCGCAGGCTGATGGTCTGCGATTCCTCGTTGGCGCCGAACGCATCGTTGGACTGCACCGACACGCCCGGCAGCCGATCGAGGATCTTCTGGCCGCTGGTGCCTGGCGGGAGCACCTGCTTGTCGACGCTGGTAATGCGCTGCACCTGGCGGGTCTCGCCCTGGCCGATCACCGAGATGGTATCCAGCGTCTGCGCGCTGGGCGCGGCATCGGTGCCGGTATCGGCGGCAGAGGCGGAAGCAGCGCTGGCAGCGGCGGAAAGCGCGATCGCTACGGCGATCGTCAGGTGTCGAGTCTGCATGGTGGTCCGTTGCATGGGGGATGGGCACCGGCGTGCGTGCGCGATGCCGCCCCACTATGCGAACGGAACATGAAAGCTTCTTTACGGAACACCCATGCGGGTACGCGCCGCCACGTTGGCGGCGCACCCAGGGCGGCTCATTAGCCCATGTACAGCCCACCATTGACCGGATAATCGGCGCCGGTCACATACGACGCCTCGTCCGAGGCCAGCCAGGCGCACAGGCCGGCGACTTCTTCCGGACGGCCCAGGCGCCGTACCGGCACCGATGCGGCCAGGCGGTCCAGGACATCCGGGGGGAAACTGCTGATGGCCTGGCTGGCGATGTAGCCCGGCGAGAGCGTGTTGACCGTCACTCCGCGTGACGCCACTTCGGCCGCAAGCGCCCGGCTGAAGCCATGCATGGCGGCCTTGGCGGTGGCGTAGTTCACCTGGCCGATCTGCCCCTTGTGGGCGCTGACCGAGCCGATGTTGATGATGCGTCCCCAGCCCCGCGTGGCCATGCCATCGACCACCTGCTTGGTCAGGTTGAAGAGCGCGTTGAGGTTGGAGGCGATCACCGCATTCCAGTCCTCCACCGTCATCTGCCGGAACAGCAGGTCGCGGCTGCCGCCGGAGTTGTTGACCAGCACGTCCACTTCACCCACTTCCGCGCGCACTTTGGCGAAGGCGGCGCTGGTCGAGGCCCAGTCGGTGGCATTGCCCTCGGAGGCGATGAAGTCAAAGCCCTGCTCGCGCTGCTCGCGCAGCCAGTTGGCCTTGCGCGGCGAATTCGGCGCACAGCCGGCAACAACGGTATGGCCGGCGCGGGCCAGGCTCTGGCAGATGGCAGTGCCGACACTGCCCATGCCGCTGGTGACGTAAGCGATGCGAAGAGTCATTGCGGAACGCTCCTTGGTAACGGGATCAGGCGGCGAGGGGATACAGGCCGAACAGCAGGCTGCCGACCATCAGCAGCAGCGAGATGGCGATGGCCCATTTCAGGGTGAATTTCTGGTGGTCGGCGAACTCGACCTTGGCCAGGCCCACCAGCAGGTAGGTGGAGGGCACCAGTGGGCTGAGCAGATGCACCGGCTGGCCGGCCAGCGAGGCGCGGGCCATTTCCACCGGCGTGATGCCGTAGTTGCCAGCGGCTTCGGACAGGATCGGCAACACGCCGAAGTAGAACGCGTCGTTGGACATGAAGAAGGTGAACGGCATCGAGGCCACGGCAGTGATCACCGCCAGATAGGGGCCCCACGAATCCGGAATCACCGCCAGGAAGCTGTGCGACATCGCCTCGACCATGCCGGTGTTGTTGAGGATGCCGGTGAAGATGCCCGCCGCGAAGATCAGCGACACCACCGACAGCACGTTGCCGGCGTGGTTGACCACGCGACGGCGCTGCTCGGCCAGGTTCGGGTAGTTGATCACCAGGGCAATGGCGAAGCCGACCATGAACAGCACCGGCATCGGCAGCACGCCGACGATCAGCGCGGTCATCAGGACCAGGGTCAGCACCAGGTTCACCCACAGCAGCTTGGGCCGCTTGATGTCCTCGGCATCCTCGACCGTCGGCAGCGCATTGCTGTCGTCGGACACGCTGCTGTCCATCCAGCTGCCGCCCTTGGGCAGCGTCACCACGCCCAGCCGGCGGCGTTCCTTCAGGCCCAGGTACCACGCCAGCAGCAGCACGCCCGCGCAGGCGATCACCATCGACGGGATCAGCGGCACGAACACATCAGCAGGATCAACGTGCAGTGCGGTGGCGGCGCGTGCGGTCGGGCCGCCCCACGGAGTCAGGTTCATCACGCCACCGGCGAGGATGGTCACGCAGGTCATGTTCAGCGCGTTCATGCCCAGCCGCTGATACAGCGGCAGCATTGCCGAGACCGTGATCATGTACGTGGTCGAGCCATCGCCATCGAGCGAGATCAGCATCGCCAGCACGGCGGTGCCGAGCACGATCTTCATCGGATCGCCCTTGACGAACCGCAGGATCACCCGCACCAGCGGATCGAACAGTCCCGCGTCGATCATCACGCCGAAGTAGAGGATGGCGAACATCAGCATCACGCCGGTCGGCGCGATCTTCTTGATGCCTTCCAGCATCATTTCGTCGATGCCGGCGCCAAAGCCACCGATCAGCGCGAACAGGATCGGGATGGTGATCAGGGCCACCAGCGGTGACAGCCGCTTGCTCATGATCAAGTACATGAATGTAATGACCATGCCAAAGCCGAGGATGCTCAGCATCATCTGCGGACTCCTTGAGAAAACAGGACGTGGGAAAGGGAGGGGCGGGTGCGGAGGGGGGCGCGGAAGAGGCTCAGAAGTCGTACTGCAGGCGGCCGGTCACGGCGCGCGTGCGGTCCACCGTGATCCCGGCCAGGCGGTCACGGTTGCGGCTTTCGATGACGTTGAGCATGAATCGCAGGTTGTCGCGCAGGTACCAGTTGCCGCCGAGCGTCCAGGCTTCGGTGCTGCCGCGGCGCAGGTCGGGAGCGCCGTCGAGGTGCTGCGCGCCCCACATCCGGTCGTAGCGCAGCGCGACTTCAAAGGCACCTGCCTTGTGGCGGATGTCCTTCACCCGTGCGAAGCGGCCGGTCTTGCGGTCGTAGGCGCGGCTCTCGCCGGTAACGAACCAGCTGAGCATGCCGTAGCCGGCCATGACGTCGCCGCGCTGGGCGCCGTCATCGAAGGTTGCGCCGCTGAACTCGCCCTGCCATGACAACGGGCCACGGACCTGGGCGTACTCCAGCGACCACTTGTTGACGTCGGTATCGCGGCCTGCGGAGAAATCGACCAGGGTCAGGCGGCTCTCATCGGACAGATGGCCGGCGGGGCGCGGGCGGATGCGCAGTGCCGGCACACCGTTGGCGCCAGGGTTGTCGTACGCCTCACGGGCCAGCGACAGGCCCAGGTGCAGTACATCGCCGTCGCTGGGCGAGGGCGCCCAGGTCACGCGGCCGCCGGCGGCGCGCCCCTTCACCTGCCAGGCATCGATGCTCTCCAGGCTGTAGACGCTGGCGGCCCAGGTGAAGTCACCCGGATTGGCCTGCCACGAGGCACCCAGCCGGTACAGCGGCGCCAGCGTGGTACCGGCATTGCCACGCTCCAGGAAGCTGCCGTAGTTGGAGCTGGTGCGGTCATCCAGCGAGAAGTACTGCTTGAACTGGCCGACCGTCAGCTTGCCGGCCTTGCCGAAGCTGCGTGCCAGATAGACGTCCTTGGCTTCCACACGGTCGCCGGAGAAGTCGGCTTCCATCTTGTAGTCGACCACGAAAAACCTGCCGGAGACATCCAGCCAAGCGCGGCGGATCTCGGTGTCATCCTTGTTCGGCGTACCGCGGTTGTCATTGTCGAACGTGGCGAAGTCCAGGTGCAGGCGACCGCCCAGCGTGGCGGTGACCGGCCGCTCGTCATCAGCGGCAAAGGCCGGCGCGGCCAACGCAGCCAGGGCCATCATGGCGGCGGAACGCGGCCAGGCAAACGTGAATTCCACAAACCCTCCCAGGTGCGCGCCAGGCGCGCGGCAATCGTGGGCACCGGATGGTGCGCGGCCGCAGTCTGGGTCGCGCAAGCTGTCATCCGCCTGTCAGCGGTTTGTGCGTTGCAGCGTAAAAGCGGCCGCTGCGCTCGCCGGGCATGGCCCGGCGCTACCCCCGTGCAGGCTCCCCGATCGCGCCGGTCCATCCATCCCCCCCCGCGACGCCCGGGTAGCGCCAGGCCATGCCCGGCGGGCAGGCCGGGCGGCATGCGGTAGCATTCGCTTCCCCTCCCACGCTTGTCCCCATGCGCCTGCTGCTGGTTGAAGACAACCCGGATCTGGCCGATGCGATCATCCGTCGCATGCGCCGCAGTGGGCACGCGGTGGATTGGCAGGCCGATGGCCTGGCCGCCGCAAGCGTGCTGCGCTACCAGAGTTTCGATCTGGTGGTGCTGGATATCGGCCTGCCCAAGCTTGATGGGCTACGTGTGCTGGCCGGCATGCGCGAGCGCGGCGACAGCACGCCGGTGCTGATGCTGACCGCGCGCGACGGCATCGAGGACCGCGTGCAGGCGCTGGACGTGGGTGCCGATGATTATCTCGGCAAGCCCTTCGACTTCCGCGAGTTCGAGGCGCGTTGCCGCGTGCTGCTGCGACGGGCCCGCGGCCAGGCCAGTGAGGTGGTGCAGGTGGGCGGCTTCCAGTTCGACAATGCCGCGCATCGGGTCACCCTGGATGGCGAGCCGATCGAGCTGCCCAACCGCGAGTACCGTCTGCTGGAAATCCTGGTCGGCCGGTTGGGCCACGTGGTCGGCAAGGATGAGATCGGCAACGGCCTGTTCGGCTTCGATGACGAGGCCGGGCCGAACGCAATCGAGCTCTATGTCGGCCGCCTGCGCAGGAAGCTCGCCGACGCGCCGCTGCGCATCACGACCGTGCGCGGCGTCGGTTACCTGCTCGAGGCCCGCGACGAAGGCGTGGACAGCGATGGCTGACGCGCGCCCGGCAGCGGCCGCGCCGGGTTCGCTGCGGCGGACCCTGCTGCTGTATCTGGGTGCGCTGCTGGCGGTGTTCGCAGTCGCCCTGCTGTTTGCCGCACGCGACTACGGCCAGCGTGCGGCCAATCGCTCCTACGATCACCTGCTGGCGTCCTCTGCACTGTCCATCGCCGATTCGGTGGCCCTGGCCGATGGCCAATGGCAGGTCGACCTGCCGTACGCGGCGCTCGACCTGCTGGCGATGGCGCCGGAGGACCGGGTGTTCTACCGCGTCGCGGACAGTCGCGGCACGCTGATCACTGGCTACGGCGACCTGCCTGTGCCACCCCGGCGGCCGGGGAGCCAACCGCAGTTCTTTGATGCGCGCTACAGCGGTGAGACCGTGCGGTTCGTGGTGGTGGGCCGCAGCTTCGCTGCTGCGTCCGCGCAGGGCGAGGTGCTGGTGCAGGTCGGCCAGACCCGGCGCGCGCGCGAGGCGGTGGCGCAGGACATGGTCAATCGGTCGCTGCTGGCGATCGGTGTGCTGTCCGGTCTGCTGCTGGCGCTGGTCGCCTTCGGTGTACACCGTGCATTCCGGCCACTGGTGAGGGTGGAACGCGAACTCTCGCGCCGTGAACCGTCGGACCTGAAGCCGCTGGATGCACGTGTGCCCCGTGAGATGGACCAGATGGTGGCGGCGCTGAACCGCTTCATGGAGCGGCTGTCGAGCAGCAACGAGACCCTGCGCGCGTTCATGGCCGAAGCCGCGCACCAGATGCGTACCCCGCTGGCCGCCCTGCGCGCGCAGGCGCAGCTGGCGCTGGATGATGACGACCCGCAGGACATGCGGCGCAGCCTGCAGGCCATCGAGCGCAATGCCACGCACATGAGCCGGCTGCTCAACCAGCTGCTCAGCGATGCCAGCGTGATCCACCGTTCGCATCTGCAGCGGTTCGCGCCGGTGGATCTGGCAGAAACCGTGCACCAGGCATTGCACGATGCGTTGCCGCAGGCCGGTCCCGCGCCGCGCGTGCAGCTGGCCGTCACTTCCGAGCAGGTGCATGTGCACGGCGATGCGCTGCTGCTGCGCGAGGCGATCAAGAACCTGGTCGACAATGCGTTGAAGTATGGCGGCGATGGTCCGCTGCAGATCGCACTTACGGTCGAGGGCGGCCAGGCGGTGCTGACCATTGCCGACCACGGCCCGGGCATCGCCGCGGCCGACGCCGAACGGGTGTTCGAGCGATTCGCCCGTGGCGAAGGCGTGCCATCCGGTGGCGCCGGCCTGGGGCTGGCCATCGTCAAACGCGTGATCGACAGCCATTCAGGCCATATCGACCTCAGCAACCGCCCGCAGGGGGGGCTGATCGCCACCATCCGCCTGCCCCGGAGCAACCCATGATCCGCCTGTTTGCCGCCGTCATCGCGCTGCTGCTGGCTCTGCCTGCGCAGGCTGCACCCGGCGATGTGCGCCGTTTCCCCGCACGTGAGACCGCCACTGCCCAGCTGCGCATCCACGGCACCACCGACATCGAGGTGTTCGCCGTGGTGATCGCCGACTACCAGCGGCTGCATCCCGGCACGGAAGTGGTGTACGAGGACATCATCACCCAGGATCTGTACGCGCGTTACCTGCAGGACCGCACCAGCCCGGCGTCGCCGGATCTGCTGATCTCCAGCGGCATGGACCTGCAGACCAAGCTGGTCAATGACGGTCATGCCCTGCCACACCGCTCGGCGCAGACCGCGGCGCTGCCGGCCTGGGCACAGTGGCGGGGCGAGGCATTCGGGATCAGCTACGAGCCGGTGGTGATGGTCCACAACACGCGCACATTGCCTGCTGCCAAGGTGCCGCATACACGCCGGCAGCTGCTGGACCTGCTGCGCGCGGAAGGCGCGCCCCTGCGCGGACGGGTGGGCACCTACGACATCGAACGCAGCAGTGTGGGCTACCTGCTGGCCACGCAGGATGCGCAGCGTGGCAGCATTGCCGGTGCGCTGCTCGGGGCGCTCGGCGACAACGAGGTGGTTCGCGAGGAGCGCACCGGGATGCTGCTGGACAAGGTTGCCAGCGGCCAGCTGTCGCTGGTCTACAACGTGCTCGGCTCGTACGCGCAGGCGCGCATCGATGCCGGCGCGCCACTGGCCATCATCGAGCCGGAGGACTACACGCTGGTGGTGCTGCGCACGGCCGTGATCCCGCGCACCAGTCCGCATCCGGAGGAGGCGCGGCGTTTCCTCGATTACCTGCTGTCGCCGCGCGGCCAGCAGGTGCTGTCGCGCGAGGCGCGGCTGATGCCGATCGTGCGCAGCGATGCCCGGCGCGATGATGCGCCCGGTCGCAGCCGGCGCCCGATCCAGCTCGGGCCGGGACTGCTGGTCTACCTGGACGCGCTCAAGCGGCGCCAGTTCCTCGATGCCTGGCGCAGCAGCGTGGAGCCGGCGGGGCGCTGATGCCCTGGTAGCGCCGGGCCATGCCCGGCGGATGCAGTGCGCTGCCCGTACAATGGCCGCATGAGCGAATACACCATCCTGATCGCCGATGACCACCCGTTGCTGCGTTCGGCGGTGGTGCAGTCATTGCGGCAGAGCCTGCCGCTTGCCCAGGTGCGCGAGGTGGCCAGTGCCGAAGCGCTCGCCGAGGCGCTGGATGCGCATCCTGACGTGGACCTGGTGCTGCTCGACCTGACCATGCCCGGTGCCCACGGTTTCTCCGCGCTGCTGCACGTGCGCGGCTCGCATCCGGACATTCCGGTGGTGATCCTGTCGTCCAACGATCATCCCCGGGTGATCCGGCGCGCGCAGCAGTTCGGCGCAGCCGGTTTCATCCCGAAGTCGGCGCCCGCCGAGACCATTGGCGAGGCGGTGACGGCGGTGCTGGAGGGTGGCCTGTGGTTCCCGGCGATGGCGGCCGAGCGTTCTGAGGCCGATGCACTGCTGGCCAGCCGCCTGGCGCAGCTGACACCGCAGCAGTTCCGGGTGCTGCTGTGCCTGGCCGATGGCCTGCTCAACAAGCAGATTGCCTACACGCTGGGGTTGGCCGAAAACACGGTGAAGGTGCATGTCACCGCGATCCTGAAGAAGCTCGAATGCCACAGCCGCACGCAGGCCGCGGTGCTGGTGAAGGCGCTTGAGCCGGAAGGTGATGCGGGAGCGCCGTGAATCCGTCCCTGGAGGCTTGGCTGCCGCATCCATGCGGCGGACGCCCCCGCGAACCCAACCCGGCCGATCTCTGACAGATTTCGGTGGCCTGCCACCCACGGAAAAGGGAAAAGATCAAAAGCAGAAGCAGCCTGTCCGGCCGCCTTCTGTGGAGCCGAGCATGGGCTCGGCTCTACACGGGCACGCGCGGCGTCGCGACCCGCGTTTGATATTCCTTTTCTTCGCCGTGGGTGGACGAACAAGGAGCGTGTCCGACCTCAACCATGAACTGCGTTACATGTCACCCGCGATGGCGGATCAGCAACTGGCTCATCAGCGCCCGCAGCGCCGGCGGCTTCACCGGCTTGGCCATCATGCCCCAGCCTCGTTCGGCCGCCATTTCGCGCAGTCCTGCGTCGCGCTCGGCGGTCACCAGCACCACCGGCGGCCGTGCTTGCCAGTGCTCGGCCAGCACTTCGTACAGCACCGGTCCGTGATGGTCGCCCATGCGAACGTCCAGCAGCACCAGTTCCGGCACGGATTCCAGGCCGGCCAGCTGCAGCGCGGCCTGGGGGCCATCGGCCAGGACCACCTCGCATCCCCAGCGCTCCAGCAGGGCACGGCTGGCTGCGCAGACATGCGGATCATCATCGATCACCCACACGCGGCGGCCGCGCAGCGGATTGTCCGCCGCCGGTTCCTGTGCCAGCGCCGGTGCCTGCGCAACAGCGGGAATCGCGCTGGCATCGCCAAGAGGTACGCGCACTGCGAACACGCTGCCACGCCCCAGCTGCGAACGCAGGCGGATCGGATGGCCGAGCAGGCGCCCGATACGGTCGACGATCGCCAGACCCAGGCCGGCGCCGCGCTGGTGACCATCGTGCAGGCGGCGGAATTCCTCGAAGATTTCACCCTGCAGCGCATCAGGAATGCCGGGGCCCTGGTCATGCACTTCAATCCACAACTGATCTCCGCGCCGGCGGCAGCCGAGCAGCACCCGGCCACGCTCGCTGTAGCGCAGTGCGTTGGACAGGAAATTCTGCAGGATGCGGCGCAGCAGTGCTTCGTCGCTGACCACCACCGCGCGGGTATCGACCCAGTCCACGACCAGCCCGCGTGTCTGCGCGGCGATGCCGAACTCGCGTGCCAGCGTCTGCAGCAGCGGGCCCAGCCGGAACGCATGCACGCGCGTGGGCAGGCTGCCTGACTCCAGTCGCGCGATGTCGAGCAGGCTGTTGAGGATGGCATCCTGCGCGGCCAGTGCGGCATCGATGTGGTCGGTGGTCTGCTGTTGCGCCGGGTCGGTCAGCTTGCCGCGCAGGACGGAGACGAACATGCGCGCGGCGTTCAAAGGCTGCAGCAGGTCGTGCACCGCTGATGCGACGAAACGGGTCTTGTAGCGGTTGGCCTGTTCGGCTTCGCGGCGGGCCTCGTCGAGGTCATGGGTGCGCTCGGCCACGCGGTGTTCCAGCGCATCGGCCAGTGACCGCAGTTCGCGTGCAGCGTTCTTGTAGCTGGTGATGTCGGCGTAGCTGGTGACGAAGCCGCCATCAGGCAGCGGATTGCCACGGATCTCCAGAACGGTGCCATCGTCCTTTTCGCTCTCGCGCATGTGCGGGCGGCCACTGCGCAGGTGGTTCAGGCGACGCTCGATGGCCTCGTCGATCGGCCCCGGCCCGAGCAGGCCGCGGCGTGCGTTGTAGCGGAACAGTTCTTCGATGGGCCGGCCGACACGGACCAGCCCCGGCGGGAAGCGGAACAGTTCCAGATAGCGCGAATTCCAGGCGACCAGGCGCTGTTCGCGATCAATGATCACCACGCCCTGCGGCAGGTGCTCCAGGCTGCGGCTCAGGCCGCTGTCGGCATCGGTGGCAGCCTGCAGCAATCCGTCCTGGGCGGTGCGCAGTTCCTGTGCATGCTGCTTGAGCAGGGTTTCCAGTTCGCTGCGGCTGCGCTGGCGGTGCCGGGCCAGGCGCCGGCGCTGCTGCACGAACAGCAGCAGGAACCCCAACGCCAGCCACGCAGCGGCGCCGGCCAGGGCGGCACCGCGTCCGGCGCTGGTGGCGGCACTGGCATCGTGCAGCAGATGCAGGTTCCAGTGTTCGTCGGGCAGCGCCAGGCTCTGCCACAGCATCGCCTGTGGCAGCACCGGGTCGAGCAGGCGCACCATGCGGCCTCCATCGGCCAGCACATCCTCGGTACGCACCCGCAGGGGCTGCAACGAGCGGTCGGCATACTGGCGGGCATCAAGCATCTCGCGGCGCTCGTCCGCGCCCAGCGGCCGCAGCAGGCGGTAGCGCCAGGCATCGCGGTTGGACAGGAACACCACGTCATGGTTGTCGCTGGCCAGCACCACGTCCGGGCTGTTCAGCCACTCCTGTTCCAGCGCCGACAGCTCGATCTTGATCACGATCACGCCGATGCGCTGGCCGCGGTCGTCGACGATCGCCTCGGACATGAAATAGCCGGGCACGCCGGTGGTCATGCCGATGCCGTAGAAGCGGCCGCGGCCGTGGGCCAGGGCCTGCTGGTAATAGGGCCGGTAGCTGTAGTCCTCGCCGACGTTGGTGGTCGGCTGGTCCCAGTTGCTGGCCGCGACCGCGACGCCATCGCGGCCGACCAGGGTCAGGGTGGAGGTTCGGGTGACCTGGTTGGCGCGCTGCAGTTTCAGGTTCAGCTGCTGGCGCTCGGCGGGCGAGGGCGGCGTGCGCAGTACGCGCAGCAGGTCCGGGTCCAGTGCCATCACCTGCGGCAGGGTGCCGAAGCGGTCGATACGCTGCTGCAGGCCCTGGCCGTACAGCTGCAGCTGGCGCTGGACCTGCGTGCTCTCGGCAGCCAGGGCGCTGCGCCACGCGTAGTGGCCCGCCGCGATCGCGCACAGCACGGTGCCTCCGGCCAGCGCGAGGAGGGTCAGCAGCAGCATCCTGTGGCGGCCGAGCCAGTACATGGCGGCAGTCTACGCAGTGAGGGCGGGCATGACGTGCATGCCCGCCGGATTCCGCACCGTGGCGCGGATCAGAAGTGCATCTGTGCGCGCAGTTCGAAGATCTCCGGGGTGCTGTGCACACCGCGGCGGCTGGCATCGACCTTGACGTAGTTGGCCTGGAACTTGAAATGGCTGGTCAGGTACCAGTTCGCGCCCAGGGTCAGGTCGTGCTGACGGCCCCCCAGGATGCTGCCGTCGTCCAGATCCAGGCGGCTGTAGCGTGCCACCAGCTCGACCGCGCCATAGTCGTGGGCGGGCTTGATGTTGGCCACGGCGCCGGCGTTGTACGGACGGGACTCGCCGGTCAGCACCCAGCTGGCCATCGCGTACTGGCCGTGGCCGGTGTAGTCGGGCTTGCCGTCGTTGCGGGTGACAGTGGCCTGCAGCGCTTCGGCCTGCAGCGAGAAGGGGCCACGGATCCAGATGCCTTCCAGGCCGGTGCGGCGGATCTGGTCGGCGGTCACCAGCGCGCCGGAATCCACGTAGCGGATGTCGGTCAGGCCGGCTTCCGGGCGCGCGCGCAACCGTGCGCTGGCCTCGTGATGGACGTCACGGCCATCGCGGTAGCCGCGCGGGTTTTCCTGCGAGTAGGCCAGGCCCAGGTGGATCACACCGCCAGGCGCCTTCACCGGCGTCCACACCGCACGTACCGCCTGCGTGGTGCCGGGGTTGTCGCCCTGCAGGTCCTTGCCGCCGTAGGCACCGGCCTGCAGCAGGTACTGCGGGCGCTCCAGCACCCATTCCACACCGGTGCGGCGGCCGGCGTAGAACGCCTGCACCGGCAGCGCGGTCTCCAGGAAGCTACCGGCGCGCGAGGAGGTGTTGGCATCCAGGCCGACCGGCGTCTTCATGTAGCCGAAGCGGAAGCGGCCGATGTCGCGGCCCACGAAGGCCTTGCTCTCCAGGCGCAGGAACACGTCCAGCCAGGTGTCGGCCTGGAAGTCGTAGTACACCATCGCGTCGTACACGCCCTTTTCTTCAGCGTGGCGCCGAATTCCTTGCGGCGCACGGCGTCGTCATCGTCCAGGCCACTGCCGGAGGAGAAATCGTTGTAGTCGTAGGCGATGTTGGCGGTGGCCGCCAGCTCGGTGCCGTCGCCGAACGCGTACTTGGTCGGCCAGTTGTCGAAATCGGCAGCGGACGCGAAGGCGGGCAGGGCGGCCAGCGACAGGGCCAGCAGGGTGGGAATGGGGCGCATGTTGGGTGCGGCTCTCTCGGATTGCGTAGGGTCAGGACAACAACGGCCGCCGGGGCCGGAACTTGGGCAGGGACGCCGCGGGCCGTTCAGCCCGCGCCACCGGCCTCCCGGCGCGGTGCGATGCCGGGCCAGTTTAGGGGTCCCGGCCACCTGAACCGGGGGGCTAGTACCAATAGGTTATCTGCGTTGGCGTGCCCGGCGCGTACAAAGGCGTCCATTGGTCGCCACCCTGCGCGTGGAGCGAGGGGGGGTGACCAGCTTCCACGGTATCGGCTCCCATGCAGTTCCGGGGCCATACGTGCCTGAAAACGCCCTTCCCCGGAGTCCGCCATGCACATCCCGACCGCTGCCCCGGCGCCTGCAAAGCCGTTGCCGATCTACCGCCAGCTGTACTTCCAGGTGATCGTGGCGATCGTCCTGGGCGCCATCCTCGGCCATTACGAACCCCTGATCGGCGAGAAGATGAAGCCGCTCGGCGATGCCTTCATCAACCTGGTGAAGATGATCATCGCGCCGGTGATCTTCCTGACCATCGTCACCGGCATTGCCGGCATGACCCATCTGCGCACGGTCGGCCGCGTGTTCGCCAAGGCCATGGCCTACTTCCTGTTCTTCTCCACGCTGGCGCTGGTCGTGGGCATGATCGTGGCCCACGTGGTGCAGCCTGGCGCGGGCATGAACATCAACCCGGCCGAGCTGGACCAGACCGCGGTGCACAGCTACGTCGAGAAGTCGCATGACCTGACCCTGGTCGGCTTCCTGATGGATGTCATCCCGAAGACGCTGATCAGCGCCTTCGTGGACGGCAACATCCTGCAGGTGCTGTTCGTGGCCGTGCTGTTCGGCATCGCGCTGGCGTCGGTCGGCGAGAAGGGCAAGCCGATCCAGAACTTCCTCGAAGCGCTGGTGGCTCCGGTGTTCAAGCTGGTGCACATGCTGATGAAGGCTGCTCCGATCGGTGCCTTCGGCGCGATCGCCTTCACCATCGGCAAGTACGGCGTGGGGTCGTTGATCAACCTGGCCTGGCTGGTCGGCTCGTTCTACATCACCGCCTTCCTGTTCGTGGCGGTGATCCTGGGCGTGGTCTGCCGCCTGTGCGGGTTCTCGGTGTTCAAGCTGGCGCGCTACCTGAAGGCCGAACTGCTGCTGGTGCTGGGTACCTCTTCGTCCGAGTCGGCGCTGCCGTCGCTGATGGAGAAGATGGAGCGGGCCGGCTGCAGCAAGTCGGTGGTGGGCCTGGTGGTTCCCACCGGCTACTCGTTCAATCTGGACGGCACCAACATCTACATGACCCTGGCGGCGCTGTTCATCGCCCAGGCCACCAACACCGAACTGACCCTGGGCCACCAGATCGCGCTGCTGCTGGTCGCCATGCTCAGCTCCAAGGGCGCGGCCGGCGTCACCGGTGCCGGCTTCATCACCCTGGCGGCCACCCTGGCCGTCGTGCCGGAAGTGCCCGTGGCCGGCATGGCGCTGATCCTCGGCGTGGACCGCTTCATGAGCGAATGCCGCTCGCTGACCAACTTCATCGGCAATGCCGTGGCCACGGTGGTGGTCTCGCGCTGGGAAGGCGCACTGGACCGTGACCGCCTGAAGCTGGCGCTGGATGGTCGCGAAAGCGAACTGCCGCCGCCGGTCGATGCCGTGCCGGAGGCACTGCCCGCCAAGGGCTGATCCAGGTGTGTGGTACCGCGGGGCCGGTCACGTGAGTGGTGCGGCCCCGCGGCGTTTCAAGGCGTCCCATGGCTGTCATGGGCAGCGCCGAAGCTGGTGGCTCCAGGTTGTCGCATACGCCAGGGAATTGTGCGGTCGCAGCATGCCTGCGACAGGATAGCGACAGGTCCGGGCGCTCCAACGGGGGTATGATCCCCTGTCCCTCTTGCCCATTCATGTATCCAACGTCGATGTCCAACGAAGATTTCAAACAGGCCGCCCTCGATTACCACCGGATGTCCCCGCCGGGCAAGATCAAGGTCTCCGCGACCAAGCCGATGCTGACCCAGCGCGACCTGTCGCTGGCGTACTCGCCGGGCGTGGCGTACGCCTGTGAAGCAATCAAGGCCGACCCGCAGCAGGCCAGCGAGCTGACCGCCCGCGGCAACCTGGTGGCGGTGATCTCCAACGGCACCGCGGTGCTGGGCCTGGGCAACATCGGCGCACTGGCCGGCAAGCCGGTGATGGAAGGCAAGGGCGTGCTGTTCCAGAAGTTCGCCGGCATCGATGTGTTCGACATCGAAGTGGACGAAACCGATCCGGACAAGCTGGTCGACATCATCGCCTCGCTGGAGCCGACCTTCGGCGGCATCAACCTGGAAGACATCAAGGCGCCGGAATGCTTCGTGGTCGAGCGCAAGCTGCGCGAGCGCATGAAGATCCCGGTGTTCCATGACGACCAGCACGGCACGGCGATCATCGTCGGCGCGGCGGTGCTGAACGCCATGGCGATCACCGGCAAGAAGATCGAGGAGGTGAAGCTGGCGACCACGGGCATGGGCGCGGCGGGCGTTTCCTGCGTCAACATGCTGGTGCAGCTGGGCCTGAAGCCGGAGAACATCCTGGCGTTCGACCGCGAGGGCGTGATCCACACCGGTCGTACCGATCTGGACCCGGAAAAGCAGCGTTACGCACGCGACACCGACAAGCGCACCCTGGCCGAGATCGTCGACGGCGCGGATATCTTCCTGGGCCTGTCGGCGCCGGGCATCCTCACCGCCGAAATGGTCAAGACCATGGCGCCGGACCCGGTGATCTTCGCACTGGCCAATCCGACCCCGGAAATCATGCCGGAAGTGGCGCGTGCGGCGCGTCCGGACGCGATCATCGGCACCGGCCGTTCGGATTACCCGAACCAGGTCAACAACGTGCTGTGCTTCCCGTACCTGTTCCGCGGTGCGCTGGACGTGGGCGCCACCGCGATCAACGAGGAAATGAAGATCGCCTGCGTGCGCGCCATCGCCGCACTGGCACGCCGCGCCGCGACCGACATGGGCTCGGCCTACGGCGGTGAAACCCCGAGCTTCGGCCGCGAGTACCTGATCCCGCGCCCGTTCGATCGCCGCCTGCTGGTGGAGCTGTCCGCTGCCGTGGCCCAGGCCGCGATGGACTCGGGGGTGGCCGCCCGGCCGATCGCCGACATGGGCGCCTACCGTGACAAGCTGGCCCAGTTCGTCTACCGCACCAGCCTGATGATGAAGCCGGTGTACGACCGTGCACGCACCGACAAGCAGCGCGTGGTCTACGCCGAAGGCGAAGAGGAAGTGGTGCTGCAGGCGGTGCAGAACGTGGTCGATGAAGGGCTCGCACATCCGATCCTGATCGGCCGGCCGGACGTGATCGAAGCGCGCATCGAGCGCCTGGGCCTGCGCCTGAAGGCTGGTGAGCACTTCGAGATCACCAACATCAATGATGATCCGCGCTTCAACGAATACTGGCAGTACTACCACGGGCTGACCGGTCGTCGCGGCGTCACCGTGGCGGCGGCGAAGAACCTGATGCGTTCGCGGCCGACCCTGATTGCCGCGGTGATGGTCGCGCGTGGCGAAGCCGATGCAATGCTGACCGGCATCGTCGGCCGTTTCCACAAGAAGCTGGGTTATGTCCGCAGCGTGCTGCCGCTGGAGCCGAAGGTCACCTCGACCTCGGCGATGACCGGCGTCATCAACCAGCAGGGCGTGTTCTTCTTCGTCGACACGCACGTGCAGGAAGATCCCAGTGCCGAGCAGATCTGCGAGGCGACCCTGCAGGCTGCGTACCGCATGAAACTGTTCGGCATCGAACCGAAGGTGGCGCTGCTGTCGCACTCCAATTTCGGCAGCCACGATTCCAAGGACGCGCTGAAGATGCGCCAGGTCCGCGAGCTGCTGCTCAAGCGCAATCCGCGCCTGAACGTGGACGGCGAGATGCAGGGCGATACCGCCTGGGACGAGGCGCTGCGCCAGAAACTGCTGCCGGGTTCCACCCTGCAGGGTCGCGCCAACCTGTTCGTGCTGCCCAACCTGGAAGCGGCCAACATCGCCTACAACCTGGTGCGTGTGTTCACCGATGGCGTGGCGATCGGCCCGATCCTGATGGGCGTGAACAAGCCGGTGCACATCCTGACCACCAGCGCGACCTCGCGCCGCATCCTGAACATGACCGCCATTGCTGCGGTCGATGCGCAGATCCGCAAACAGCTGGAAGCGGAAAAGAAGGCGTAATCCTTCGTCACCGCGATCGCTGCAGAAACGCGCCCCACGAGGCGCGTTTCTGTTTCCGCACAGCGGAAACCGGATCGGGTAGCGCCGGGCCATGCCCGGCGAGCGCGCAGCGCGGCAAATCAGGCATTCCGCCGGGCATGGCCCGGCGCAACCGCTCAGCGCTTGCCGCCTCGTGCCGGTGCCGGCGGCGGGGCATCCGAACGCGGCTTGGCGTACTCGGCCCATAGCGCCGGCAGGCCCTTGCCGGTGTGCTGCTGCCACAGCGCCAGGGTGTACTGGCCGTTGCGCAGGGCCTTGTCCAGCGCCAGTACCAAGCCGGGGTGTCCAGCTTCGGCCCATTTCAGGAAGGCCCCGGTTACCCGGTAGCCGCTTTCCACGCTCTGGCCCTTGCCCACTTTGTCCGGCAGCGCCCAGCCCGCTGCGGCATTGTCCGTGCCGTAGCGGTCGCGGGCGTAGTCGGCAATGCCTTCCACCAGCCAGCCCGGTACGCGCGTGTCGCCGTAGCTCGGGTAGCCCTGCACGATGTGCATCGCCTCGTGGGTCACCAGGTCGATGTCATCGGGGTGCTTCACCAGCCAGCCCGGGTTGATGGTGATGGTGCTCGCCTTGTCCTTCTCGCCCACGTAGGCGACGCCGTCGTAGGCCGGATCGATCACGATGTGCACCTCGGCCGGTGCCGCCGGGTGGAAGTCCGCCCGTTCGCGCAGGTAGGCGGAATAGAACGTATCGACGATGCGCTGGCGTGCCGGTGCGGCCAGCGCACCGGTCGCATCCTGGTAGTGCAACGTGATGCCTTCGCGGGTGAACTGGCCATCGAAGGCCCGGGGCTGCGACGGCTGGGCCAGCGCAATGCCGGGCAGAGTGAATGCAGCAAGTGCAAGGGTCAGCAGGCGAATGCGCATGGGGTCACCGTACAGTGGAGGGGGACAACAGTTCGATCTCAGCCAGCTGCAGGCGTCCCGGCGCAGTTACGCGCAGGCGGTACTCGGCATAGCGTGAGGGCGAGGCGATGCGGAACGGACGGGTCTGCCGCGCAGCACTGAAGTCTTCGCCACGCCGCTGGTCCAGCGTGGTCCAGCGGTCGTCGCCGTTACGGGCTTCCAGGGTCCATCCGGCCCCCCGGATCGGCCCTTCGCCGCTGGTCAGCGTATACATCGTCGGCGCGCCGTCACCCACGGCGCTCAGCATGAGGGTGGCACCCGCGCCCAGCGGAACGGCCGTGGTCGCATCGTCGTCCAACAGCGCGGGCACGGCGCGGCCATCGGCCAGCGCAGCGCGCGTGCTGCTGCCCAGCAGATCGTGCAGCATCTGCGGTCGCTGGCCCGGTGCGGTCAGCGAACGGGGCACGTCGTCGGCGCCTGTGCCCCAGCGCGAAGGCTGCGGGCCCATCTCGAAGTCCAGCGTCGCGCCCTTGGCGATCACCTCGTGCGGTACCCAGGTCCGGGTCCATGGCGTGCCGTTGATCTTCAGCGACTGGACGTAGACGTTCTCCGCGGAGTTCTGCGGCGCGTTGACGGTCAGCACCGCGCCACCCTGCAGTTCCACCCGGGCGTGCCTGAATGCCGGGGAGCCGATCACGTATTCCGGCGCGCCCATCCGCAGTGGATACAGGCCCAGCGAAGCCAGCACGTACCATGCGGAGGTCTCGCCATTGTCCTCATCGCCCGGATAGCCCTGGCCGATCTCGCTGCCCACGTACAGCCGCGACAGGATCTCACGCACGTGCTGCTGGGTCTTCCAGGGCTGCCCGGCGTACAGATACATCCACGGGATATGGTGCGCCGGCTGGTTGCTGTGCGCGTACATGCCCATGCGCACGTCGCGCGCTTCGGTCATCTCATGGATGATGCCGCGTAGGAGCCTGCAAACGCGGCATCGGCGGTCTCCGGCGTGGCAAAGAAGGCATCGAGCTTGGCGGCCAGCCTGTCGCGGCCACCGTACAGCGCGGCCAGGCCCTCGCCATCGTGCGCGGCGGTGAAGGCGAACGTCCAGCCGTTGGATTCGGTGTAGTCGTGGCCCCACACGCGCGGATCGTAGTCCTTGGCGTCCACGCGCCAGCTGCCGTCGGCCTTGCGGCCCTGGAAGAAGCCGGCGGCAGGGTCGAACAGGGTCGCGTAGCTGGCAGCGCGGTAGCGGAAGTAGTCGGCTTCGGTGCTGTAGCGCTCGCGCTGCGCGGCGGTGGTCGCGCGCTTGGCCAGTGCCTCGGCCATGTTGGCGATGCCGAAGTCGTTCAGCGCGCCTTCCATCGTCCATGACATGCCTTCATGCACGTCGGCACTGGCATAGCCGCGGAACGTCGAGCGATCCATGCCCTTGCGCCCTACATGGCGATCGGGCGGTACCACGGTGGCATTCTTCAGCGCCGCGGCATAGGCCTCGGCGGGATCGAAACCGCCGACGCCCTTCAGCCATGCGTCGGCGAAGGCCACGTCGGAACTGGTGCCGACCATCAGGTCCGCGTAGCCCGGCGATGACCAGCGGGCGATCCAGCCGCCCGCGCGGTACTGCTCGATGAATCCCTGCACGAGCTGGCCGGCGTCCTCCGGCGTGAACAGTGCGTACGCCGGCCACGTCGTGCGGAACGTATCCCAGAAGCCATTGTTGACGAACACCCGGCCATCGCGCACGCCACTGAAGGTGCGATTGTCACTGCCATCGGTGTTGTTCTCGCTGGCGCTGGCCTGGTTGGCGTAACGCCACTCGGGGGCGGCAGCGCTGCCGACGTTTTCGTGGCCGGAGTTGGGATACAGGTACAACCGGTAGAGGCTGGAGTACAGCGTGGTTTTCTGGTCGTCCGTGGCATCGCCGATATCGAAGCGGGCCAGGCGCGCATCCCAGGCATCCTGGGCGCGGCCGGCCACGCTTTCCAGCGTATCCGTGGCGGAAATCTCCAGAGCAAGGTTGTGCCGCGCCTGTTCGAGCGAGATCAGCGAGGTGGCAATGCGCATGGTGACGCGGCGATCGCTGCCGGCATCGAACTTGATGTAGCCGGTCGGGCGGCCGCTGTCGATGCGTCCGCTGCTGCGCCAGGGCCGGTCGAAGCGGGCCACCAAGAACATGCGGCCGGCACCGTTGGACAGGCCGCTGCGCGTGTCGGTGTAGCCGGACAGTGTCTGGGTGGCCGCATCCAGGGTCAGCCCGCCGCGTGCATCCACATTGTCGAACAGCAGGTTGGCATCACCTTCCGCAGGGAAATCGAAGCGGAAGACCGCGGCGTGGTCCGTCGGCGCGATGGAGGCGGCGATGCCGTTGTCGAAGCGCACGTCGTAGCGGTAGGGGCGCGCGTTCTCGTGCGTGCGGTCGAAGGACAGCGCCCGCTTGCTGCGGTCGGCCTCGGGCACACCGCGGCTGGCCGATGGCATCACCTGGAAGGTCTGGCGGTCGCCCATCCAGGGACTGGGCTGGTGACTCAGCGCGAGCGCCTGCAGCTGCGGGCGGTTGTTCGCATCGTTCTGCTCGTTCCAGCGGTACAGCCAGTTCAGTGCACCGGCATCGGTCACCGGGGTCCAGAAGTTGAAGCCGTGCGGCACCGCCGTGGCCGGGAAATTGTTGCCGCGCGAGAACGTGCCGTTGGCCTGCGTACCGCGGGTGGTCAGCACCCAGTCCGAGACCCGCTGCGGCACCTGCCGCGGCTGCGCATCCAGGCGCACGTCATCGATCCAGCCGGACACCGGCGCACCGTCGGCGCTGGCCACTTCCAGCTCGATGGCGACCACCCGGCGGCCGCGCAGCGCAGGCACATCGCCCAGGCGTACGGCCTTGCGCGCCCACTGCTGCGGATACAGCGTTTTCGAATCGCCCTGCGCACGCGCGCCCACGGCGATGCCGTGCTGATCACGCGCGGAGCTGGCCGATACGCGGCTGCCATCGTCCAGGCGCAGGTCCAGCGAGACGTAGGTGGAGGCCACCGTGTCCTTGTCGACGATCTCCGGCAGCACCAGCCAGGACAGGGTGGTGTCGGCGTCGATGGTCAGGTCCGTGCTGAACAGGTCGCGCCGCGCCGCGCCGCCGTCGGCCTGGTAGTGCAGCGCGCGCAGGCCGCTGTAGCCGGCGTTGCGCTTGGCTGCATACGGCGCCGCCGGACCGGTGCCGATCTGCACCTGCAGCGCGCCGCCGGCCTTGGCCGGTGCGGGCTCACCTGCTTCGAACGAGGTCTGCAGGCCCTGTGCCACTGCGGGCAGGGCGGGCGTGGCGCAGGCCAGGGCCAGGGCGAGCGGAAGCAGGGCGCGGCGCGGATCGGAAAGGGTCATGCAGGGTCTCCCGGAAGGGCAGGCGGCAGGCAGGACCCGCATCGGCACGTACCACGGCCAGCATCGCGCCCGCCGCCCAGGGGCGGTGGAAAGGAGCGATGCCGGTCCGGTGGGGGCGGGCCATGCGATCGGGTCGTCGGAGTGGTCCCGATCCTGCCTCAGTGCGTTGCCCCCTGACAAGTGCAATTAGTTCGATCCAAATCCGGGAAAAACGTTTCATTTCAAATTATTGACAGAGGGGATTGGATCGATTTAAAAGTGGCCGGGGTCCAGGCCCGGGGAAGGCGGCGTCCTTCCCGTCCCGATCCCAACCCTTCCATCTGTCCCGGAACACCCTGCATGCCCTGATCCGGGCGGGCGGCCTGCGCTTGCTGCTGCTGCCCGTCACCACCGTCCATCCACGACCCTCCCGTCCGTCCCCCACCGGCAGGACCGTCATCCGTCTCTGGAGAGCGCTTGATGAAACCGAGGTTGCTGTCGTTGTTGATGTCTTCGCTGCTGCTGTCGCCGCTGGCCGTGCAGGCCCAGTCCTCCAACGCAGGGGAGGGCGCCGATCCGCCGCGTACGCGCGACCTGGATGCGGTCACGGTGACCGGGTCGCTCATTCCGCGCGCGCAGGTGGAGGGCCCCTCACCGGTGACGACCATCACCGCCGAGCAGATCCAGGCGCAGGGTTTCACCACGGTGTTCGATGCGCTGCGCTCGCTGCCGGTCTCCAATGGGTCGGTGCAGGATTCCCAGGGAACCGGCTTCTACACTCCGGGCGCCAAGACCATCAGCCTGTTCGGTCTGGACCCCAGCTACACCCTTACCCTCATCAACGGGCGGCCGATCAACAGCTATCCGCTGGCCTACAACGGCAACACCAGCATCGCCGACATTGCCAACATCCCGCTGGGCATGGTCGAACGCATCGATGTGCTCACCGGTGGCCAGTCCTCGGTGTATGGCTCGTCGGCCGTGGCCGGCGTAGTCAACATCGTGCTGAAAGACCGCGTGGAAGGCACCCATCTGCGCTACCGCGTCGGTGGTTACAGCCAAGGCGGCGGTTCCAGCCAGCGCTTCAGCGCCAGCAGTGGACAGACCTTCGGCAACCTCGATATCAGCTACGGGCTGGAATACATCAACCAGAAGGCGATCTACGCCTTCGACCGCAGCCGCATCGACAGCGTCAACGACAACCCGACCGGGCCGCAGGATCCGTCGCGCAGCTTCCTGCGTATGCGCCAGGGGCCCAACGCCTACATCGACCCGGGCGCGGCCACCTGCGCGCCGCTGTCGAATCTGTTCGGTGGCAGCACCGTGTACGCGCACCGCGACATTTCCGGCGGTGGCTACTACTGCGGCACCCCCGACAACGTCGGCACCGCGTCGCTGTACAACGCCAGCCAGGACGTCAACGCGACCACCTTCCTGCGTTATCACCTCAGCCCGGATACCGAGTTGTACTCGGACATCCTGTTCGGCTTCAGCCGGCCGACCTACAGCGGTGGCAGCCCGTTCTGGAACAAGACCTTCTACAACCGCACCAGCGGCCAGTACGAGCAGTGGCAGCGCATCTACGCGCCCGAGGAAGTCGGCCTGGATGCCAAGGACCAGCGCGTCTACACGCGATCGCTGAACGTCACCGCCGGCGTGCGTGGCGTGCTGGGCAGCTTCGACTACGA
Source organism: Stenotrophomonas sp. GD03680 (assembly GCF_029844625.1). Taxonomy (NCBI): domain Bacteria; kingdom Pseudomonadati; phylum Pseudomonadota; class Gammaproteobacteria; order Lysobacterales; family Lysobacteraceae; genus Stenotrophomonas; species Stenotrophomonas sp. GD03680. Next base: position 29,451 of record NZ_JAOCKC010000019.1, read on the forward strand.
CGTCTACGTCAACCGTTCCAGCACCGATGTCACCCGCAAATCCACCGACTTCCTCGCCCGGAACGGCGTGGACGATTACTACGTGGGGCCGATGCTGGGCATGCAGGATGGCTACGAGGTCTACGCCCCGGACCTGTCGCGCCTCTACCAGCCGATCACCCGCGACCAGTACGACAGCTTCAGCGGCCTCAACCGTGCTGCATCCAGCGCGTCGCGCACAGCAGTGACGGCACTGCTGACCCATCGTTCGCTGTTCACCCTGCCGGCCGGCGACGTCGGTTTCGCGCTGATCGCCCAGGGCCAGCGCGAGAAGTTCTTCAACCAGTCGGCCGATCCCGATGCCGGTGTGCTGTTCCGCGGGCAGACCGCCGGCACCTCGGCGCAGGGCCAGCGGGACCTGTACGCGCTGGGTGCGGAACTGCAGGTGCCGATCATCGATACCTTCAGCGCCAATCTGTCCGGCCGCTACGACAAGTACGCCCTGCAGGGCGGTGGCGGCAACGGCAAGGCGACCTGGAAGCTTGGCCTGGAGTACCGGCCGATCGAATCGCTGCTGCTGCGTGGCAGCTACGCCACTGCGTTCCGTTCGCCGGACATGTTCTACCTGTTTTCCCGCGAGAGCAGCGGCTATACCACCAACACCGACCTCTACCAGTGCCGGCAGGCCGGTTACACCTCCGACAACTTCGATGACTGCGAGCAGTCCGGGTTGGCGGTGCTGTCTTCCAGTACCGGCAACCGCGATCTGAAGGACATCACTGCACGCACGTTCACCTATGGTGCGGTGTGGTCGACACTGGACAACGCGCTGACGTTGTCGGTGGACTACAACTCGGTGGTGATCGAGAACGAAGTACGCATCCTCGGTACCGACAGCATCCTCGACACCGAGGCCAACTGCCGGCTGGGCGTATCGGAGAACGGGCAGACCCGCTTCGACATCACCTCGCCCACCTGCCAGCAGGTCCTGGGCCAGGTGCAGCGCAAGCCGGCTACCGATCCGCTCAACCCCAACGGTGTGGACAAGGTGTTCTCCTACCCGATCAACATCGCCAGCCAACGCCAGACCGGTGTGCAGGCAGCGCTGGACTATCGCTGGGGTACCTCCTCGGCGGGAGATTTCACGGTCAACGCGGGCTACTACCGCCCGCTCAAGCACACCACCCAGGACAAGGAAGGCGATCCGGTCTACGACCAGTTGTGCTGCGGCAATTCCAATGAACTGCAGTACCGGGCCACGCTGGGCGTGAACTGGAAGCGCGGGCCGTTCAGCGCCAGTGCGTTCGGCGTGCGCAACGCGCCCACCTGGGACAGCCGTGGCGAGCAGCGCAACATCGGCCCGTGGACCACCTGGAACGCCACGGTCGGCTACCGCATCAATGACCTGGCCAGCCTGCTGCTGACGGTCAACAACCTGACCGACGAGATGCCGCCGATCGACCGCAGCAACGGCAACTGGCCGTACTACGATCAGGGCATCTACAACGCCTATGGCCGCTCGGCCTTCCTGGAGCTGTCGCTGGACTTCCAGTAGGCCGGGCGCTGGCAGGTCCCGGCTGTCAGGGGGCGGGGGCCAGGAAAGGACAGGGGCGGCCGGGTCGCCGCCCCAGGTGCTAGAATCGCAGGCCTCGCAATCCGTTCATCGACATCCGCCATGAGCCATACCGCCACCGCGCCCGCCAACGCCGAGAAGCGCTACACCGTGCACCGCAGCGACCTGCCGCTGAGCTGCCCGACCCCGGAGATGGCGCTGTGGAACTCGCATCCGCGGGTCTACCTGGCGATCGAAGACGAACCCAACGGTGAAGCGCAGTGCCCGTACTGCGGTTCCGTGTTCGTACTGGCTGACTGAACGGCCTTCACCGATGCGTCGACTGACCGTGGTGCAGTTGCTGCCGGCGCTGCACTCCGGCGGCGTCGAGCGCTCGACCCTGGAAATCGCGTCGGCACTGGTGGCAGCCGGCCATCGCGCGCTGGTGGTGTCTGCCGGTGGCCGCCTCGTTGAACCGCTGCTGGCCAGCGGTGCCGAGCATCTCACCCTCGATATCGGCCGCAAGTCGCTGCTGACCCTGCGTCATCTGCCGACCCTGCGTCGCCTGTTCGCCGAGGTCGGCGCCGATATCGTGCACGCCCGCTCGCGCCTGCCCGCGTGGCTGGGGCTGTATGCGATCCGGGCGATGCCGCAGGCGCAGCGGCCGCACTGGGTAACCACCGTGCACGGGCTGAACTCGCCCAGCCGCTACAGCGCGGTGATGACCAGCGGCGAGCGGGTGATCTGTGTCTCCAACAGCGTGCGCGAATACGTGCAGCGCCACTATCCGACCGTGCCGGAGGACCACCTGCGGGTGATCCCGCGTGGTGTCGATGTCAGTCAGTTCCCGCGGGTGGCGCGCGGTGATCGCCGGCCGCGCCTGTCGCTGGTGGCGGACTACCCGTGGCTGGCCGGGGTGGACGGGCCGCTGCTGCTGCTGCCGGGCCGTGGCACGCGCCTGAAGGGGCACGCGCACGCGCTGCAGCTGCTGGCCGACGTCCGCGCTGCCGGCGTGCCGGCGCAGCTGTGGATGCTGGGCACCGACGAGCCGGGGCGCGAAGCCTATGTGGCCGACCTGCGCCGCCAGGCCGCCACGCTCGGCATCGCAGACGCGGTCCACATCAGCACGCCGACCGCCCGCATTGCCCAGGCCTATGCCGCCAGCGATCTGGTGCTGCAGCTGTCCGACAAGCCCGAAGCCTTCGGCCGTACCGTGGTGGAAGCACTGTCGGTGGGCCGACCGGTGCTCGGCTGGAACCACGGTGGGGTGGGCGAACTGCTGCAGCAGCTCCAGCCCACCGGTGCGGTGCCGCTGGGAGATGCGCAGGCACTGGGTGAACGTGCGCTGGCCCTTCTGGCGCAGCCGCCATCGTTGCCGGGCCGTATCCCGTTTACCCTGCAGGCCATGCAGCGCGATACCCTCCGTCTCTATGCCGACCTCGCAGGCTGACACCGCAGCCGTCCTGCGCGATGAACGCGCCGGGCGCTGGGCGCCCTGGTGGGTGCTTGCCTACGTGGCGTTGTGGCCGCTGCCAGGCATCGCCGAGACCGTCCTGGGCCTGGGCGCGATCTATGCCGCAGTGCGCATGGTCATCCGCCGCCTGCAGCGCCGGCCGCATCTGCTGAGCCCGGCGGCCTGGGCGCTGACCTCGATCCTGTTCATCGGCTACTGGTTGCCGCAGGCATTTTCCGCATTCGATGCGATCGACCCGTCGGCCTCGTGGACCAAGGCAGCAGCAGGCCTGCGCTACCTGCCCTTCATGTGGCTGGTAGCGATCGCAGTGGCCACGCCGGAGCGGCGCAGACTCACCCTGGGTGGACTGGCGGTGATCACCGGCGCCTGGACGCTGGATGCGCTGGTGCAGGCGGTGGCCGGCACCAGCCCATGGTTCTGGTCGCTGGAGCAGCTCAAACTGGCAATCAGCGGGCGTGCGCTGTGCCCGGCCGATGAAGCGGCGTTGGCCGACCGGCTCAGTGGCGTACTGGGCCCGTGCAACCTGAAATTCGGCCAGGTGCTGGCCAGCCTGTCGCCGTTCCTGCTGCTGCCGCTGGCGCGCCGCTTCGGTGCTGCCGGCTGGCTGCTGGCCGCTGCAGCCCTCGGCAGTGTGTTGCTGCTGGCCGGCTCACGCGCCTCGTGGATCACCTTCGCGCTCGTGCTGGCCTACAGCGGCATGCGCCAGTTCGGCTGGAAGCGGCTGGCGCTGTTGGCGATGGTCGGGGTCCTGGGGGCCGGGGTCCTGGTTGCCAGTGTGCCGCAGCTGCGTGAGCGCGTGCTGCGCACGACGATGGCCTGGGAGGGGGACGAGACGGGCGTCGACCAGGCGTTGTCCGGGCGTGCGCGGATCTGGAGCGCAGCGGCGTGCATGATCGAAGCACATCCGATCAACGGTGTCGGCGCGCGTGGCTTCCGCGATGCGTATCCCGCCTGCGTCGCAGGGGAGGGAACCGCGGTGTGGGGCGCGGAACCGGCCCTGCACGCGCACCAGATCGTGCTGGAGATCCTGGCCGAGACCGGCGTGCTGGGCCTGCTGTTGTGGCTGGCCGCCGTGGCACAGGCCTGGCGGGCGTGGCGCTTCGCACCGACCGCGGCCCGCGAGCGGGCGCGGCCGGCGATGCTGGCGCTGGCGGTCACCGTGTTCCCGCTCAACACCCACCTGGCGTTCTACTCTGCGTTCTGGGGTGGGCTGACCGTGCTGCTGGCGGCGCTGTTCGCCGGCAGCCTGCTGGCGCGTGACACGGATGACTCACCACGCGCGATGGAAACGGGCAGGTAATCCGTGCGGATCCAGGCGTGCCTGGATCTATTTGTAGAAGTCGCTGCGCCCGCCGGGCTGGCGCTTGAAGCGGCGATGGATCCACAGGTACTGGTCAGGGGCTTCGCGCACCATCTCTTCGATCGCCTGGTTGACGCGCGCGGTATCGGCTTCCACATCCTCGCTCGGGAAGTTCTCCAGCGGCGCGCCGATCTTCAGGAAGTACTTCCCGCCTTCGCGGCGGTGGAAGTACGGAATGACCGCGCAACCGGTCATCCGCGCCAGCTGGTGGGTGGCGGTGATGGTGGCGGCGGTGTGGCCGAAGAACGGAACGAACACGGTGTCCTTGCCACGCATGTCCTGGTCGGGGGCATACCAGAGGAAGCCGCCCTTCTTCAGGTGGCGCACGGTGGCGCGGATGTCCTCGTTGGCGAACATCGCCTTGGCATAGCGCAGGCGGCCGAACTTCACCGCCCACTCGTACACCGGATTCTTGTGTTTGCGGTACATGCCGGACAGGTCGACGTAGTCGCACAGCAGGCGGCCGCACATCTCCAGGGTCATGAAGTGCCCGGACACCAGCAGCACGCCGCGACCCTCGGCCTGCATCTGCCGCAGGTGCTCCAGCCCTTCGATCTGCACCTGCGGGCGGATGCTGTCGATGCTGCCCCACCAGGCACGGATGCACTCGAACACGCCCACGCCCAGGGCGTCGAAGCTGTCGCGAACCAACCGTTTGCGCCAGGCATCGTCCTTTTCCGGGAAACACAGCGCGAGATTGACCTCGGCTGCACGGCGACGGCTGCCGGCCAGGCGCCAGGCGATCGACCCCACCCCGCGACCGAGGGCGCGCTGCAGCATCCACGGCAGGCGGGCGATGGCGAAAGCGCCGTACATGGCGGCGAACATCGGCCAGTTGCGGGGATCGCGCAGTGACGGGCGGACGGCAGTGGAGGCATCGGACATGGCGCCATTCTAGCAATCCGGCTGCGTGTCTTTCCCGGGGGTGTCCCGTATCCTTGCCGCATGCGCAAAGACCCTGTCGAATGGATCCTGCGCGGCCTGTATTCGGTCGTGCTCTACATCCTGCTGCCGATCACCGTGTACCACCTGGTCTGGCGCGGCTTCCGGGTCCGTGAGTATTTCCGCCGCTGGGACGAGCGCTACGCCTCCTATCCCCAGCCCAGCGGCCAGCCACGGGTCTGGCTGCATGCGGTCTCGGTGGGCGAGGTCAACGCCGCCGCGCCGCTGGTCAACGCCCTGCGCCAGCAGCGCCCGGATATCCGCTGGGTCATCACCACCATCACCCCCACCGGCTCCGAGCGCGTGCGCGCGCTGTGGGGCGATGCGCTGGACCACGTCTACCTGCCGTATGACGTGCCCGGCAGCGTCAACCGTTTCCTCGGCCACTTCCAGCCCAGCCTGGCGCTGATCCTGGAAACCGAGCTGTGGCCGAACATGCTGTTCGGCTGCCGTGACCGCGACATTCCGGTCTACATCCTCAATGCCCGCCTGTCGGCCCGTTCGCTGCGTGGCTACCGGCTGTTGGCCGCGCTGATCCGCCGCGCGCTGCGCACGGTGACGTGCGTGGCAGCCCAGTCGCAGGACGACGCAGAGCGCTTCGTGCAGCTGGGGGCGGCGCCTGACCAGGTGCAGGCACTGGGCAACCTCAAATTCGACATCGCCACGCCGGACGTGCAGGCCTTCATCGAACAGTTCCACGCACGGGTGCCGGACACGCGACCGGTCTGGATCGCGGCCAGTACCCATGATGGCGAAGAGCAGGCGGTGATCGAACTGCACCGGCGCCTGCGCCAGCACCATCCGGACCTGCTGCTGCTGTGGGCACCCCGGCATCCCGAGCGCTTTCCGAAGGTGGAGGCGCTGGCGCGCGAGCAGGGCTGGAACGTGGCGACCCGCCGTGCGCAGCAGTGGCCGTCCGCCGATACCGACGCCTTCATCATCGACACCCTCGGCGAACTGATGCCGTTCTATGGCTGTGCGCAGGTCGCTTTCGTCGGCGGCAGCCTGCAGCCGATCGGTGGCCACAACCTGCTGGAGCCGGCGGCGATGGGCACTGCCGCGGTGACCGGTCCGCACCTGCACAATTTCTCGGAGATCTCGCGGCGCATGCGCGAGGCCGGTGCGCTGTTGATCGGCGAAGACGTGCAGGCGGTCGGCGGTCTGCTGCAGCACCTGCTGGAGGATCCGCAGGCCCGCGAGGACATGGCGCACGCTGGATGCACGCTGGTCAGCAATGGGCGCGGCGCGCTGCAGCGGACGCTGGCGCTGGTGGCCCCGCACCTGCCACCGCCCCGCGGCTGAGCCGCACGCGGCGCACTCGCCGCCGTACTGTCGCGATCAACTGGATTAAGCCTGCTTGACGGCCATCGTTCTGTCGCCGCAGGACCGATTGCCGACGCCGCAACGTGCCTCGGATCACACCTCGCGGCATGCAGATGCAAATTGACTATCGATTGCCAACACAGGCTGCCAGCCTGATGTCGACCGTGCTTGGACGGCATCAAGGGAGCTTGAGATGAGCGGCAGCGATGGCCATCGGCTTGGAATGGATCATCTGGGCGTGATCCTGATGACGTTGCTGCTCGGTGGCAGTGTCATCGCACGGGTCGGTCAGTACACGGCGGCGCAGGCGGGGCCGGCCGTCGTTCTCAGTCTGCTGCTCGCAGCCCTCGGTGCGGCGCTGGTGCTGGCATGCCTGTACAGGGTGGTGACGCAGGCGGATATGGCCGATGGCCTGCATGGCCTGCTGGTGGCCGGCTGGGGGCGGTCGATTGCCCGCGTACTGTGCCTGGCGTTGTTGCTGGAGTGCACGGCGACGCTGGCGGGTGCGGCGCAGTCCGGGGCTGGCCATCTGCATGCGGCACTGGCGGCGGCGGGCGCATCCAGCGCCGGTACGCTGCCGGTGCAGGTGACGGCCGCTGCAGGCCTGCTGCTGTTGGGAGCCACCGCGCTGATGCGACCGGCGCGGACGGTGCTGCTGGTGTGTGCGCTGTTGACCGTGAAGATCGGCATCGGCGTGCTGCTGCTGGCGCTGGCGGCCCGGTATGTGCACTACGCGCACTGGATCCCATGGGTTCCCCCCACCACTGCACCGTATCGCTTCGGCCTGGGAGGCGTGCTCGCTGCGGCTGTGCCGCTGCTGGGCATCTTTGCCAGCGCCGGCCTGGCACTGGGCGTTCCCGGGTTGCCTGTTGGCGGGCTGGCGCGACGCCCACTGACGATGCTCATGGTGCTCGTCGCGGCGACGCTGATGCTGATCGCACTGGCCGCACTGCAGGCGGGCCTGGTCGACTATCCAGCGCTGGCCAGCAGCCGGCCCTTGACGGTTGCGCTGCGAAGCCATCCCCAGTTGTCCTGGATGTTGCCGTGGCTGCCGCTGGCAGGCTATGCAGGGTTGGCGGCGCTGCAGCTGGTGCTGCTGATGCTGGCGACGCGGCTGGCGCTGCCGCTGTGGCCGCTTGGAAACGAGGGCGACCCACCGGCGGCGTGCGTGGCGACCGTGGCGATCATCCTGTTGGCGACCCTGCTGGCGCTGTGGCTGCCGGCCGGCGTCTTGCCGACGATGCCGGGGCCGGTGGGACTGCTGGTGGTCGCCGCCGTGTGCCTGGGAGGACTTCAGCGGCGCAGCGAGGTGACGCGCTCGCCTGCCGACGCCGTGCTGGGCATGGCGGCAGCAGCGTTGTGCCTGCTGCCGCTCCTGCGCTAGATCACATCGCAGCTGCACAAACAGAAAAGCCACCCGGTCGGGTGGCTTTCCGTCAACGCGGGTGACGACTTACTGCGTGGTCGTGGCGGGATTGCCCGCGTCCTGGGTCAGCAGGCGATTGATGTCCTGCAGTTCGGCCACGTCCAGCGCGCCCAGCGACTGGCTCAGCAGCAGGCGGTTCTGCAGGAAGGTGTAGCGGGCCTGCGCGTAGTCCAGCTGTGCCGAGAACAGGATGCGCTGGTTCTGGATCACGTCCAGCACCGTGCGGGTACCCACTTCCAGGCCGACCTGCGAGGCGTCGTACGCGCTCTGTGCCGAGACGACGGCCAGGCGGCGTGCTTCCACCTCGCTGATGCCCTGCACCAGGGTCTGGTAGGCATTGCGGGTGTTGCGATCCAGCGCGCGCTTCTGCTGTTCGTAGCCATCCTGGGCGATGTCACGCTGGGCCAGCGCCTGGCGCACGCCGGACTGGGTGGCGCCGCCGGCGAAGATCGGCACGCTGAGGGTCAGGCCGATGCTGTTGGTGCGCGCATCCGGGGACAGCGAACCCGAACCGGTGCTGTCGCCCCAGGTCGCGGTCTTGCCCCAGCTGCCGCCCAGCGACAGCGTCGGGTAGTGGGCGCCACGGGCGGCCTGCACGCCGGCCTCGGCCGCGCTGACCTTCAGCTCCTGCGCCTTCAGCGACGGGTTCTGGCTGGTCGCCTGCTGCACCAGTTCATCGATGTTGCCGCGGTTGGCCGGCACTTCGGGACGGAAGTCGGCCGGCAGCCCCTTGAGGTTCAGCACCGGCTGGCCGGTAAGTTCGGTCAGCGCCTGGTAGTTATCGGCCAGGGTGTTCTGCGCGACGATGGTGTTGGCGCGCGCCTGGTCATACTGCGCGCGCGCTTCGTGCACGTCGGTGATCGGCGCCAGGCCCACTTCCAGGCGCTTGTCGGCGAAGTCGAACTGCTTCTTCGCGGCCGCTTCGTTGGTCTGTGCGGCATTCAGCGATTCGATCGCCACCAGCACGTTGAAGTAGGCCGCCGAGGTGCGGACGATCAGGCTGTCGTTGGCCGAATCCAGGGTGAAGTCAGCCGCCTTGCTCAGTTCGCGCTGCGAGCGCAGGTTGTTGATCTGCGTCCAGTTGAACAGGGTCTGCGAACCGTCGATCGTGTAGTTGCGGCGCTTGCTGCTGACCGTGCCGGTATTGGCATCGGCGTTGGCTTCGCTGCGTGTGCGGTTCAGCGTGGCCTGGCCGTTGATCTGCGGAAGCAGGGCAGCGCGCGCCTGCACGGCGCCTTCCTTGTCGTACAGCCGGGTGGATTCGGCGGCCGACAGCTGCGGATCGCCATTGCGCGCCATCTCGTAGACCTGCAACAGGTCAGCGGCATGGGCAGACAACGGCAGCAGGGCAGTGGCCAGCGCAACAGCGAGGGATCGGCGGATCATTGCGGCTTCCTTGGACTCAGAGGTGGAACTGGGGTGCCGGGGCGGCACCGCGCAGGTAATCGATATCGGTCTCGAACAGGGATTCGGTGCTGCCATCGGCCTTGATCAGAAGCGCTTCCATCGCCGGCGAACGGCCCTGGATCACGAACAGGCGACCACCCGGACGCAGCCACGAGGCGAACTGTGACGGCACCACGTTGACAGCACCAGTGACACAGATCACGTCAAAGCGACGTTCGGTCTGCCACGCCAGCGCGTCAGCCACTTCCACCCGGACGTTGGTACCAAGGCCGGAGGCATCCAGCCGCGCGCGCGCGGCGGTCGCCAGTTCCGGGTCGATCTCCAGGCTCAGCACGTCGCGCGCCAGCGCGCCGATGCAGGCGGCCAGGAAGCCGCTGCCCGTGCCGATCTCCAGCACTTCGTCACCCGGTTGCAGGTCCAGCGCCTGCAGGGTACGGCCCTCGATGACGGGCTTCATCATCTTCTGGCCATTGCCGATCGGCAGTTCAACATCGGCGTAGGCCAGTGCCCGGTGCGCGTCGGCGACAAAGGCCTCGCGCGGCAGGCGGGCCAGGACGTCGAGCACCTTGATGTCCAGCACGTCCCAGGGACGGATCTGCTGTTCCACCATCAGTTCGCGGGCGTGGGCGTAATCAATCGTCATGAGGTTCAAATCCAGCGCAGTGGGCCGGCCATTTTACCGGTGCCGGAGGCCGGCGGCGCGCCCAGAGCATCCGCTGCCGGGGGGCCGGGGTCGCAGTGCCGGAAGTCATCGCGACCACCGGTTCGTTCAGCTTTGCCGTTTCAGCCGGTTCCGGCTCCTCCGGGCGCATAGGCGCGCAGGAAGAAGTCGACGCTGGCCGCCACGTGGGTGACAGGATCGATCTCCACCGATGACAGTGGCATGCCGCACATCATATGCATGTGCACTTCACCCTTGACCAGGGTCAGGAACTGCTGCCCGGCCAGGTGATGGTCGGGAATCTGCAGCTCGCCCCGCTCGCTGCGCGAGCGCAGGAAGTCGGCCAGCGCCTCGCAGGTGCGCTCGGGCCCGGCCTGCCAGAACAGCTCACGCAGGCGTTCGTCGGTCTCCGGGGCCATCATCACCCGTTGGATCGAGATCGCCGCGTCGGAGGTGATCAGCTTGAAGAAGGCCAGGCCGATCCCGATCAGCTGGTCGCGCAGTGGCCCTTCGGCGTCGGCCACGAACAGCGCATCCGGCAGCATCTCGATGCATTTGGACTGCACGGCCTCGGAGAACAGGGTCTCCTTGTCGCCGAAATGGCTGTACACCGTCAGCTTCGACACGCCCGCCTGGGCAGCGATGCTGTCCATGCTCACACCGGTATAGCCCTGTTCGATGAACAGGGTCTTGGCCGCCTCGAGGATCGCCGCGCGCTTGCCAAGATCCTTGGGACGCCCGGGTCCGGCGGCCTTGGCAGCAGGCTTGGCCGACGGCTTGCGGGAAGTGGAAGAACTCATTGCGGTAATACTAGACCAAGCGGTTCGATATTTATACTATACCGGCCAGTTTACTAAATTGGGCCGGACGTTGCGGCTCCCCTGCTGAACTCAGTGTTGTCAGGACGTTGACCGATGAAGATCGTGCGCTGGATGGGCGGTATCGTGTGGGTGGCTGCGCTGGCAGCCTGTTCGGGACAGGAGCAGGCGCCACCGGCGGCCGTGCCGGTGCTGGTGGTGCATCCCGGCGAGCAGGTCGGGCAGGCGCCGGCAGCGTTTCCCGGTACGGTCCGGGCACGCCAGGAGAGCCCGCTGTCGTTCCGCGTCGGCGGCAACCTGGTCAAGCGCCATGTGGACGCCGGCCAACGGGTGAAGAAGGGGGAGGTGCTGGCCGAGCTGGATGTCGCCGACTTCGCCCTGCAGGCGCGCGCCTCGCAGGCGCAGCTGGCCGCGGCCGAAGCCGATCTGGTACGCGCCCGCGACGATCTCAAGCGCTACCAGGTGCTGGCCGACCAGCAGCTGGTCAGCCGCTCGCAGCTGGATCAGCAGTCTGCCGCGTTCAAGGCCGCGCAGGGCCAGGCCAACGCGGCCCGGGCCAACCTGGACGTGCTGCGCAACCAGGCCGGCTACGCCCAGCTGCGTGCGCCGGCCGATGGTGTGATCGCCAGCCGTGAGGCGGAAGCCGGGCAGGTGGTGGCCGCGGGCCAGACCATCTTCAACCTGGCCGCAGACGGTGGCCGCGAAGTGCTGATCGACCTGCCGGAAGCCACCATCCGCGACTACGCGGTAGGCCAGCCGGTGGAAGTGGAGTTGTGGAACCGCCCGGGGCAGCGCCTGCCCGGCACGATCCGCGAGATCGCCGCCGCCGCCGATCCGCAGGCGCGGACCTACGCAACCCGGGTCAGCCTGCCCGCCGATGCACTGGCCGATGTCGAGCTGGGGCAGAGCGCGCGCGTGTTCAGCAGCGCCGGCCGCCACGGCACCCTGCAGCTGCCGATGGCCGCTCTCCAGCGCGGTGCAGGTGGCGCAACCAGTGTGTGGGTGGTGGACCCGGCCAGCAGCACGTTGAAATCGGTCACCGTCAGCACGGGCGCCTATGGCATCGACGCCGTGCCGGTGCTGTCCGGCGTGGACGCCGACGACTGGGTGGTGGCTGCGGGCGGCCATCTGCTGCGATCCGGCCAGCAGGTCGTCGCGGTGGACCGGCAGAATCGCCCGGTGCTGAAGCCCGCAGCGCCGGCTGCCGCACCGAAGGCGAAGGAGTAAGCCTGTGCGCCGTTTCAATCTATCCGAATGGGCGCTGGGCAACCGCGCGCTGGTGCTGTTCGCCATGCTCGCCTTCGCCCTCATCGGCGCCTGGTCGTACAAGCATCTGGGCCAGTCCGAGGATCCGCCGTTCACCTTCAAGGTGATGGTGGTACGCACGATGTGGCCGGGCGCGACCGCCGAGCAGGTCTCGCGCCAGGTGACCGAGCCGATCGAGAAGGCGCTGCTCAACACCGGGCAGTACGAGTTCATCCGCTCCTACTCGCGCCCGGGCGAGTCGCAGGTGATCTTCGCGGCCAAGGACAGCCTGCGCTCCAAGGCCATTCCGGACCTGTGGTACCAGGTGCGCAAACGCGTGGGCGACATCAAGCCGAACCTGCCGCGCGAAATCGTCGGTCCGTTCTTCAACGATGAGTTCGGCGACACCTTCGGCAACATCTACGCGCTGACCGGGCAGGGCTTCGACTACGCCGTGATGCGTGACTACGCCGATCGCATCCAGCTGGAACTGCAGCGGGTGCCGGACGTGGGCAAGATCGAGCTGCAGGGCCTGCAGGACGAGAAGGTCTGGATCGAGCTGTCCAACACCAAGCTGGCCACGCTGGGCGTGTCGCTGCAGCAGGTGCAGCAGGCGCTGGCCGACCAGAACGCGATCAGCGCCACCAGCTTCTTCGAGACCCCGACCGATCGCGTGCAGCTGCGCGTGACCGGCCAGTTCCAGAGCATCGATGACATCCGTCGCTTCCCGATCCAGGCCGGCGACCGCACGGTGCACCTGGGCGATATCGCCGAGATCAAGCGCGGCTTCGCCGATCCGGCGTCGCCGAAGATGCGCTTCATGGGTGAGGATGCGATCGGCATTGCGGTCGCGATGAAAGACGGCGGCGACATCCTGAAGCTGGGCTCCACGCTGGATGCCGAGTTCGAGCGCCTGCAGAAGACGCTGCCGGCGGGCATGCACCTGCGCAAGGTCTCCGACCAGCCGCATGCGGTGGAAGAGTCGGTGGGTGAGTTCGTGCAGGTGCTGACCGAAGCGGTGGTGATCGTGCTGCTGGTGAGCTTCTTCTCGCTGGGCCTGCGTACGGGCCTGGTGGTGGGCGTGACCATTCCGCTGGTGCTGGCGATGACCTTCTTCGTCATGCACTACTTCGATATCGGCTTGCACAAGATCTCGCTGGGCGCGCTGGTGCTGGCGCTGGGCCTGCTGGTGGACGATGCGATCATCGCGGTGGAGATGATGGCCACCAAGATGGAACAGGGCTACGACCGCCTGCGCGCGGCCAGCTTCGCCTGGGAATCCACGGCGTTCCCGATGCTCACCGGTACGCTGATCACGGCGGCAGGTTTCCTGCCGATCGCCACGGCGGCGTCAAGCACCGGTGAGTACACCCGTTCGCTGTTCCAGGTGGTGACCATCGCGCTGGTGGTGTCATGGATTGCGGCGGTGCTGTTCATTCCGTACCTGGGTGACAAGATGCTGCCGGATCTGTTCAATCCGCAGCTGCCCAAGCCGGACAGCCTGGCCGGTCGCTGGCGTGCGAAGCGCCTGGCCTGGGCCGATCGCCATCCGGCGCTGCTGCGCTGGGTCGCACCGAAGGAGCATGCACACGACCACGATCCGTACCAGCGGCCGTTCTACACGCGTTTCCGCCGTTTCCTGGACATGTGCCTGCGCCACCGCTGGTGGGTGATCGCAGCAACGGTGGCCCTGTTCGTGTTCTCGCTGCTGATGTTCCGCTTCGTGCCGCAGCAGTTCTTCCCGGATTCGACCCGCCCGGAACTGATGGTGGATATCGAACTGGCTGAAGGCGCGTCTCTGCAGGCCACGCAGGCGCAGGCCAGCAAGCTGGAAAAGCTGCTGAAGGGCCGTGAGGGCATCGCCAACTATGTGGCCTATGTGGGTACCGGTTCGCCGCGCTTCTACCTGCCGCTGGACCAGCAGCTGCCGGCGACCAACTTCTCGCAGTTCGTGGTGCTCACCGAAGACGCCAAGGCGCGCGAGGCCACGCGCGATTGGCTGTTGAAGGACGTGATCCCGCAGTTCCCGGATGTGCAGATGCGCGTGACGCGGCTGGAGAACGGTCCGCCGGTGGGCTACCCGGTGCAGCTGCGGATCTCCGGCGAGCACATCGAGCAGGTGCAGGCGATCGCACGCCAGATACAGGACAAGGTGCGGGAGAACCCGCATGTGATGAACGTGAACCTGGACTGGAGCGAGCCGAGCAAGGTCGTGCGGCTGGTGCTTGACCAGGACCGTGCGCGCGCGCTGGGCGTGAGCAGTGCGCAGGTGAGCCAGCTGCTGGGCACTTCGCTGTCGGGCATGAGCGTGAGCACCTATCGCGAGGGCAATCGCCTGATCGAGATGCTGCTGCGGGGGCCGGAGAACGAGCGCGTGCAGCTGGGCATGCTGGGCAGCCTGGCCATTCCCACCGCCAGTGGCACGTCGGTGACGCTCTCGCAGGTGGCGCGCCTGGAGTACGTCTTCGAGGACGGCATCATCTGGCATCGCAACCGCCTGCCGACCGTGACCGTGCGTGCCGATATCAGTGACGGCAGCCAGGCGCTGGACGTGGTGCAGCAGATCCTGCCGACGCTGGATGGCATCCGCGCTGCACTGCCGAGCGGTTACCTGCTGGAAACCGGCGGAACGGTGGAGGATTCGGCACGTGGCCAGGACTCGATCAAGGCAGGCATGCCGTTGTTCCTGATCGTGGTCGCAACGCTGCTGATGCTGCAGCTGCGCAGCTTCTCGCGTGCCGCGATGGTGCTGGTGACGGCACCGCTGGGCATCATCGGCGCGACCTTGTTCCTGCTGCTGTTCCGTGCACCGTTCGGGTTCGTGGCGCTGCTGGGCACGATCGCGCTGGCCGGCATGATCATGCGCAACTCGGTGATCCTGATCGACCAGATCCAGCAGGACATCGATGCCGGGCATGATCGCTGGCATGCGATCATCGACGCGACGGTACGGCGTTTCCGCCCGATCGTGCTGACCGCCCTGGCGGCGGTGCTGGCGATGATTCCGCTGTCGCGCAGCGCGTTCTATGGCTCGATGGCGATTTCGATCATGGGCGGGTTGATCGTGGGTACCGTGCTGACCCTGGTGTTCCTGCCGGCGCTGTATGCGGCGTGGTTCCGGGTGAAGCCGGATGAATCCGGGGCGTAATGCCCCGGGTTCCAGGGCCGCCGCCTCTGGCAGGTGCCAACCCTGGTTGGCACGGCGCGTTGCATCCACGCATGCTCGCGGGATCTGCTTTCTGTAGAGCCGAGCCATGCTCGGCTGCTCTTCGCGCGATGATGGGGTGAGTCGAGCATGGCGTGGATCTACTGCAGTTGCAGGCCGCTCCGCAGCAGTGGCACCAGCCACTCCAGGAATACGTGCACGCGCTGTGCCCGATGCTGCCGATGCGGTTGCAGCAGGGTCACCGGCAACGGTTGTGCGACGTGTCGTGGCATCACTTCCACCAACGTGCCGGACTGCAGCTCGTCCTGCACGTCATAGCGCGGAATCTGCAGCAGTCCCAGTCCGGCCACGCAGCAGGCGATCGAGGCTTCGGCGCTGTTCACCCGCACCCAACCCTGCATGGGCAGCGTGCGCAGCTGGGTTCCGTCCTGCCATTCCCACGGTTCCACCCGCGCGGTCGTCGGCGAGGCGTAGTTCACCGCCTGGTGCTGCTGCAGGTCCGTCGGTTGCTGCGGGACGCCGTACGCGCGCAGGTAGGACGGCGCGGCCACGTTGACGAAGTCCAGCGTGCCCAGCGTGCGCGAAACCAGGCTGGAATCGCCCAGCTGGCCGACCCTCAACACCGCATCGCAGCCTTCCTCGATCAGGTTCACTGCGCGGTCGGTCATGCCCAGATCCACCTCCACCTGCGGGTAACGGGCGAAGAAGTCAGGCAGCGCCGGCGCCACGATGCGCCTGCCGATGCGGCTGGGTACGTCGATCCTCAGCAGGCCGACCGGCTGCGCGTCCTCCTGACGGAACAGCGATTCGGCATCTTCGACCTCGGCGATCAGGCGCAGGCAGCGGGCGTGGAACACATCGCCATCGTGGGTGGTGGAGACGCGTCGCGTCGAGCGTTGCAACAGGCGCGTACCCAGCCGCTGCTCCAGTTCGGCGACCGCCGCCGATACCGTGGAACGGGGCAGTCCGAGCTGGTCGGCGGCGCGGGTGAAGCTGGCGCACTCCACCACCCGGCTGAAGATGCGGAAGCGGTCGATCCGATCCATTGTTCGCTCGATCTGGAAAGTTAAGTCAATGTTGCGGGCTTTATCCGCATTTTCCGCACGATATCGTCATCGGGGCAGGGTTGCCATCCCGGACAGCCCCACTCCGAGACCGAAGCCATGACCGACCACTCCCTCAAGGGCAAGACCGTGCTGATCGCAGGCGGTGCCAAGAACCTCGGTGGCCTGCTCGCCCGCGATTTCGCCGCCCACGGCGCCGGGGCCATCGTCATCCATTACAACAGCGACGCCAGCCAGGCCGACGCCGAAGCGACCGTCGCGGCGGTCCAGGCTGCGGGCAGCAAGGCCGTGGCCCTGCAGGGCGACCTGACCTCCGCTGCCGCCATGGAGCGCCTGTTCGCCGACGCTGTCGCAGCCGTCGGCCGTCCCGATGTCGCCATCAATACCGTCGGCAAGGTCCTGAAGAAGCCGCTGCTGGAGATCAGCGAAGCGGAGTACGACGAGATGAGCGCGGTGAATGCCAAGGCGGCGTTCTTCTTCCTCAAGGAGGCCGGCCGTCACGTCAATGATGGTGGCCGCATCTGCACCCTGGTGACGTCGCTGCTGGGCGCCTACACGCCGTTCTACTCCAGCTATGCAGGCACCAAGGCGCCGGTGGAGCACTTCACCCGCGCGGCATCGAAGGAGTTCGGCGAGCGGGGCATCTCGGTGACCGCGATCGGTCCCGGGCCGATGGACACGCCGTTCTTCTATCCTGCCGAGAGTGCCGATGCGCAGGCGTATCACAAGACCGCGGCGGCGCTGTCCGCGTTCACCCGCACCGGTCTGACCGACATTGCCGACATCGTGCCGTGGATCCGTTTCCTGGTTACCGACGGCTGGTGGATGACCGGGCAGACGGTGCTGGTCAACGGTGGCTACACCACCAAGTAACCGGGCCACGCTGGGCGCGGCTCCACCGCACTGCACCTGTGGCGCCGGGCCATGCCCGGCTCATGCAACAGCCATCGGGCATGGCTCGACGCTACAGGTGCCGCCCGGCGGGTCAGCCCAGCTTCGCCAGTACGGCGTCGGTCGCCGCCGTCGTGCTCACGGCCTGGCCCTTTGCAGCCAGATCAGCAGTGAACACGCCATCATCCAGCACCGCGTGCACGGCCGCCTCCACAGCCGCCGCTTCGGCATCCAGGCCCAGCGAGTGGCGCAGCAGCATGGCCGCGCTGAGGATCGTCGCGTAAGGGTTGGCGATGCCCTTGCCGGCGATGTCCGGTGCCGAGCCGTGGATCGGCTCGTAGATGCCGACCGCACCCGGTTCTCCCAGCGATGCCGACGGCAGCAGGCCCAGTGAGCCGGCCAGCATCGAGGCCTCGTCGGTGAGGATGTCGCCGAACATGTTTTCGGTCACGATCACGTCGTATTCGCGTGGCTTGGCCAGCAGGTGCATCGCCATCGAATCGACCAGCTGGTGTTCCAGCGCGACGTCCGGGAACTCCTCGCGGCCGATACGGGCGGCGACGTCACGCCACAGGCGGGACGTCTCCAGCACGTTGGCCTTATCCACCGAGGTCACCTTGCCTCGGCGCTGCTGTGCCAGGCGGAACGCGCTGCGCAGCACGCGCTCGATTTCGGCCACGGTGTAGCGGCAGAGGTCGCTGGCGCTGTCGGCATCGCGGGTCTTGTCGCCGAAGTAGATGCCGCCGGTCAGTTCGCGTACCACCACGAAGTCCACGCCCTTGAGCAGTTCGGCCTTGATCGGCGATGCCCCCAGGGCGGCATCATGGGTACGCACCGGCCGCAGGTTGGCGTACAGGCCCAGCGCCTTGCGGATCGCCAGCAGGCCCTGCTCGGGGCGCACCTTGGCGTTCGGGTCGGACCACTTCGGTCCACCCACTGCACCCAGCAGCACGGCATTCGCGGCCTGGCATGCGGCGAGGGTGGCGGCGGGCAGGGGCTCGCCATGGCGATCGATGGCGATGCCACCGATATCGTGCTCGCTGAACGTGAAGGTGTGGTTGAAGCGTTCGCCGATGGCTTTCAGGACCGCAACCGCAGCGGCGGCCACTTCCGGGCCGATGCCATCACCGGGGAGTACAACGATCTCAGCGTGCATGCTCACTCTCGTAACGTTCGATGTCAGGGACGCGGCCCAGCAGATAACCCAGTTGATCGACGCCTTCCAGCAGACAGGTCTGCGAGAAGCCATCCAGCGGGAAGGAGTAGACCCGGCCATCCGGCGTACGCAGCTCGCGTGCCGCCACGTCGATGGTCAGTTCGTCGTCGGGGCGCTGCATCAGTGCCTGAACGTCGGCTTCGTCCAGGACAATCGGCAGCAGGCCGTTCTTCAGTGAGTTGCCACGGAAGATGTCGGCGATCTCGCTGCTGACGATGGCGCGCAGGCCCAGGTCGGTCAGCGCCCACGGCGCGTGCTCGCGCGAGGAACCACAGCCGAAGTTGCGGCCCGCCAGCAGGATGCTGCGGCCGGCGTTGTGCGGCTGGTTGAAGGCGAAATCGGCCACCGGCGAACCGTCGGACTGCCAGCGCCAGTCATTGAACGCGTTGCGGCCCAGTCCGGCACGCTCGGTGGTGGACAGGAACCGGGCCGGAATGATCTGGTCGGTGTCGATGTTGGTCTGGCGCAGCACGACGCTGGACGAGGTCAAGGTGCGGAAACCGGCCATTACGCCACCTCCTGCGCGAACAGTTCGCGGGTATCGGCCACGTGGCCCTTCACCGCCGCCCAGGCGGCGCTCATCGGCGAGGCCAGCAGTGTGCGCGAGCCCGGCCCCTGGCGGCCCTCGAAATTGCGGTTGCTGGTACTCACTGCCAGTTGGCCGGGGGCGACCAGATCACCATTCATGGCGATGCACATCGAGCAGCCCGGCTCGCGCCATTCGGCACCGGCTGCACGCACGATCTCATCGATGCCCTCCGCTTCGGCCTGGCGCTTGACGATCTCCGAGCCCGGTACCACCAGCATGCGCACGCGCTCGGCGACGCGGCGGCCACGCAGCACCTGTGCCACTTCGCGCATGTCGCTGAGGCGGCCGTTGGTGCACGAACCGACGAACACGACATCGACCGGCGTGCCGGCCAGTGCCTGGCCGGCCTGGAAGTGCATGTAGTCCAGGCCCTTCTGCGCGGCGGCGTCGTTGGCCGCAGGAATCGGCACATCGACCGCGATGGCGGTGCCGGGATGCGTGCCCCAGGTCAGGGTCGGACGGATGTCGGCTGCATCGATGTGGACTTCGCTGTCGAAGCGCGCGCCTTCATCGCTGCGCAGTTCCTGCCAACGGGCCACGGCCGCCTCGAAATCGGCGCCCTTGGGGCCGCGTGGCGTGTTGGCGACGAAATCGAAGGTGACCTGGTCCGGTGCCACCATGCCCGCCCGCGCGCCGGCCTCGATGGACATGTTGCACAGGGTCATGCGCTGCTCCATGTCCATCGCTTCGATGGTGCTGCCACGGAACTCGATCACATGGCCGGTGCCGCCGTTGACGCCGATCACACCGATGATGTGCAGGACCACGTCCTTCGCGCCGACGCCCGGCGCCAGGGGGCCGTCGACCGTGATTGCCAGCGTCTTCGCCTTCCGCTGCAGCAGGCACTGTGTTGCCAGCACATGACTCACTTCGCTGGTGCCGATGCCGAAGGCCAGCGAGCCGAACGCACCATGGGTGGAGGTATGGCTGTCGCCGCAGACGATGGTCATGCCGGGCTGGGTGAAACCCTGCTCGGGCGCGATGACATGGACGATGCCCCGGTTGTCCGAGCTCATGTCGAACAGTTCGATGCCGTGCTCGCTGCAGTTGCGCGCAAGCGTGGCGACCTGCGCCTCGGAGGCGGCGCTGGCGTACGGCAGCCGGCCGTCGGCGGTGGCCGGCAGGGTCGGCGTGGAATGATCCATCGTCGCCTTGGTGCGGTCCGGCCGGCGTGGGCGGAGACCGCGTTCGCGCAGCTCGGTGAACGCCTGCGGCGAGGTCACCTCGTGGATCAGGTGCAGGTCGATGTACAGCACCGCAGGGGCGCTGTCGGATTCGGGAACGACCACGTGGGCGTCCCACAGTTTGTCGTACAGGGTGCGGGGTGCGGAGGTCATGCGGTTGCCTGGCAGAAGTACGATTGAACGAACATCGGGAAATAACGGGAAAGGGTCAAGTCAACGGCGGCGCGCGAGTACGCGCAGGCGCACGTAGTCAGCCAGCGGCTGGCCCGCCGCGTTGCGGGGCAGGTCGGCCAGCAGGGCCGCGGCGGCCTCGCGAACGGTGGCACGGGCCTCGACGGGCAGGTCGTCCAGCAGCGGTGCGGCGAACACCCGCAGCCATCCTGCCACGCCGGTCGGCAGTGCGGTGGGGCGCGGCAGGCATTCGATCAGCTGCACCTGGAAGCCGTGCTGGCGCAGGCGGTCGGCATAGGCGTCGGCGGTCGGGAAATACCACTGGAAACCGCTGGCGCCATGGCCATGCGCAGCACGTGCGGCCTGCACCGCGGCGATGATGGTCGCCACGTTGCCATGGCCACCGAACTCGGCCACGAAGCGGCCGCCGGGACGCAGTGCACGGCGCACGCCTTCCAGCACGGCGTCGGGGTGGCGCATCCAATGCAGCGCGGCGTTGCTGAACACCGCGTCGAACGCGCTGTCGAAGGACAGGGCATGGCCGTCCATCACCTGCGCATCGACGCCGCGCGCGCGCGCGGCGATCACCAGTTCCGGCGACGCGTCCACGCCGTGGATGCGTGCACCGCTCAACGCCAGTTCACTGCTGAGCACCCCATCGCCACAGCCCAGATCGAGGATGTGCTCACCGGCGCGCGGGTCGAGCAGGCGCGACACCGCGCCGCCGAGCAGCGGCACGAAGCCGGCATCGATCGCATAGTCCTGGGCGTTCCACTGCTGGCCCGCCGTAGCGGACGTGGTCGTGTCGAAGGCGCTCATGTCAGGTTTCTCAGGCGGTGGCAGGGGTGGCGGTTTCGCTGACGCTGCTGGCAGCAGCCTGGCGTTGGCGCAGCAGCCGGTTGGCAACGTCCAGCCAGGCCAGCGCAGAGGCTTCGATGATGTCCTTGCTGGTGCCGGTGCCGTCGTATTCGATGCCGTCGTGGCGCACGCTCAGGTTGGCCTCGCCGCGTGCATCGGCACCGATGCCGACGCTGTGCACGTGATAGCTGTCGAGCATCAGCTGCACGCCGGTGGCGGCCGACAACGCGCCGAACAGCGCATCCACCGGGCCATCGCCCTGTGCGGTCTCGGCCACGCGGTTGCCGTCCGGGTCGGACAGCTCGACCAGTGCATTGGCGCGACTGCCGACATCGCTGATGGTCATCGAGGCCAGGCGATAGCCCTGTGCATTGGCGCCGCCCTGCATCAAGGTCTGCAGGTCGGCATCGGTGACCACCCGCTGCTGCTCGCACAGGCCCTTGAACTGTTCGAACACCAGCTTCAGCTCTTCTTCGTCCAGCCAGAAGCCCAGTGCACGCAGGCGCGCTTCGACGGCGGCGCGGCCACTGTGGCGGCCCAGCACCATCTGCGAATCCTCCCAGCCCACGTCTTCCGGGCGCATGATTTCGTAGGTGCCGCGATGGCGCAGCATGCCATGCTGGTGGATTCCCGATTCATGGGCGAAGGCATTGGCGCCGACGATGGCCTTGTTGCGCTGCACCGGCATGCCGACCAGGCGCTGCAGCAGCTGCGAGGTGCCGACGATGCGCGGGGTGTTGATCGCGGTGTCCTGCTCGTAGAAGGCCTGGCGCACCTTCAGCGCCATCGCGATTTCTTCCAGTGAGCAGTTGCCGGCGCGTTCACCGATGCCGTTGACGGTGCACTCGACCTGGCGGGCGCCGCCCTCGATGGCGGCCAGGGAGTTGGCCACAGCCAGTCCCAGGTCGTTGTGGCAGTGCGCGCTGAAGATCACGTTGGCGGCATTGGGCACGTCGGCCACGCCGGCAATGACCTGCTGGAACATCGCGCGGATTTCCTCCGGCGTGGTGAAGCCGACGGTGTCGGGCAGGTTGATGGTGGTGGCGCCGGCGGCGATGGCCACGCGCGAGACCTCGATCAGGTAGTCCAGCTCGGTGCGGGTGGCATCTTCGGCCGAGAATTCGACATCGTCGATGTAGGAACGGGCCAGCGATACATGCTTGCGTACCGACTCCAGCACCTGCTCGCGGGTCATCCGCAGCTTGTGCTCGCGGTGCAGCGGGCTGGTCGACAGGAACACGTGCAGGCGCGGGTTGGCCGCGGCTTCCAGGGCACGTGCCGAGGTCTCGATATCGGCCTGCAGGCAGCGCGACAGCACGGCCAGGCTCAGGCCCGGACGGCGCAGTTCGCGGCCGATCAGGGCCATCGCTTCGCGGTCGGACTGCGAGCTGGCCGGGAAGCCGGTCTCGATGATGTCCACGCCCAGTTCGTCCAGCGCACGCGCCATCACCAGCTTCTGCGGTGGGCTCATGCTGCAGCCGGGGGACTGCTCGCCGTCACGCAGGGTGGTGTCGAAGATGCGGATGCGCGGGGTGGTAATTCGTTCGATGGTGGTCACAGGGAGATCTCCTCGACAACAGGTGCAACGGCGTGCAGGGGGGAAGGGGGGGCAGCGGTGGTGGGCGTGACGCCGGTCCGTGCCGGCGGGCGGGGCGTCTCGGCGCGACGCCGGCGCGGCTTGCGCGGCGGGCGTGGGCGGATGTCGGTCAGCAGGCCGGCCAGCACGCCGGCATCGATGTTGCCGCCGGAGACCACGGCGCACTTGCGGCGCCCGGCGATGCGTCGACCGGCAGCCAGTGCCAGCGCGCCCGCGCCTTCGGCGATGATGTGTTCTTCCAGTGCCAGCCGCACCAGCGTTTCACGCAGTTCGGCCTCGCGCACGATCACCACGTCGTCCAGCAGCGAACTGCACAGGCGACGGGTCAGGAAGCCGGGGATCTTCACCCGCACGCCATCGGCCAGCGATGCCACCGGGGCGATCTCGCGGACATCGCCGTGGATCGCACGGGCCATCGAGTCCACGCCTTCCACCTGCGCACCAATCACGCGCACGCCCTGCGACTTGAGCGCCAGGGCGACGCCGGCGGCCAGGCCGCCACCGCCGATCGGTACGATCACCACGTCCGGCGCGTGCGCGGCCAGCTCGATGCCGACCGTCCCCTGGCCGGCGATCACGTCGGCGTCGTCGAAGGCGGACAGGAAGCGATAGCCATGACGCTGCGCCAGTTCGACGGCGAAGGCGCAGGCCTCGTCATAACTGTTGCCGTGCTGGCGTACGGTAGCCCCCCAGTGGGCGACACCGGCGATCTTGGTTGCCGGTGCACCGTGCGGCATTACGGTGATCGCGGGGACATCCAGCCGGTAGGCGGCCCAGGCAACGCCCTGGGCGTGATTGCCTGCCGAGGCGCAGATCACCGGGCGGCTGTCACCGCGCTCGCGGCCGGCCAGCAGGGCGTTCAACGCCCCGCGCACCTTGTAGGAGCCGGTCCGCTGCAGATTCTCCAGCTTCAGCCAGGTGCCGAAGCGTTCGGCATGATGCAGTGGCGTGGGCGGCAGGAAGCGGCGCAGGCGCGCCTGCGCGGCCAGGACATCGGCGACGCTTACGTCGCCGACATCACTTTCCTTGCTGGTATCAGCGGCCGGCATGGGCCACCGGTGCGGTGTGCGCGACCACCGCATGCGGGTACGGGCGGCGAAGAAGACGCCTCCGTACCGGCACCGTGGTCACAACGGTACGGGTGTTCATTGCGATACTCCTTCGATGCTGCTGTCTACCGGCGTCAGCTCCACCGATACGCAGTCGTAGATCTTTTCGATCTGCCGGCACAGCGTCTCCGCCGGCCGCTGGCCGTCCACGACCAGCTGCAGGTGCCAGCGTCCGTCATCGGCGGCGTCCGGAGCACCGCTGATCGAACGCGGCGCGAAGCCACGGCGCTCGGCCATGCCGATCACGCGCAGCAGCGCGCCTTCGGCCGGCTGCAGCACCAGGTCAAGCCGGTATTGCATTGGGAGTCTCCTGGCGGGCATGGGCTGGATTGCTTTCCAGCATGGTGCTGTTGGCGGTGTTCGGCGGCACCAGCGGCCACACGTTGGCGCGGGCGTCGATGGCCACGTGCAGCAGCGCCGGGCCCGGCTCGGCCAGCAGCGCGGCCAGGCCACCTTCGACGTCATCGCGCGAATCGATGCGGCTGGCGGCGATGCCGAACACCTGGGCCAGGGCGACGAAATCCGGGTTGTCGGACAGATCGATCTCGCTGTAGCGCTCGGCGAAGAACAGCTCCTGCCACTGCCGGACCATGCCCAGCGAGCTGTTGTCCAGCAGCACGATCTTCACCGGCAGGCGGCACCGGGCGATGGTCGCCAGCTCCTGCACGTTCATCATGAAGCTGCCATCGCCGGACACCAGCACCACGGTGCGCTCCGGGCAGGCAAACTGCGCGCCCATCGCCGCCGGCAGGCCGAAGCCCATCGTGCCCAGCGCGCCGCTGGTCAGATGGTTGCGCGGATGATTGAAGCGACAATGCTGGGCCACCCACATCTGGTGCTGGCCGACGTCGCAGGCAATCACCGTGTCGGCGGGTGCCAGTTCGCTCAGGCGCTTCAGCAGCGCCGGTGCGTAGATGTGCTGCCCTGGCGCGTCGTAGCGGGCGGCGAAGCGGTCGCGATGCTGCGCACAGCGGCTGCGCCATGCGTCCTGATGGGCCCTGGGGGAGGGGAAGGCCGCATGCAGGGCACGGATGGCGTGGCCGACATTGCCGGGCACGGCGACGTCGGCGCTGCGCAGCTTGGAGATCTCGTACGCATCGGCATCGATATGGACCACGCGCGCGAACGGAGCGAACTCCGCCAGCTTGCCGGTGGCGCGATCATCGAACCGTGCGCCCAGCACCAGCAGCAGATCGCTTTCCTGCACCGCCATGTTGGCAGCGCGGGTGCCGTGCATGCCCAGCATGCCCAGCGACTGCGGATGGTGTGCCGGCAGAGCACCCAGTCCACGCAGGGTCATCACCGTGGGAATGCCACTGGCCTCGACGAAATCGCGCAGGTCCTGCACTGCATCGCCCAGTGCGATGCCACCGCCGGCATACACCACCGGCTTCTCCGCCGCCGCCAGCGCTGCGATGGCGGCGGCGATGGCGTCGTCGGTGGCTGCCGGCGGTGGTTCGACGCTGCTCGGCACATGCACCGGCAGGTGACTGGCATCGGCCACCTGCACGTCCTTGGGCAGGTCGATCAGCACCGGGCCGGGACGTCCTTCGCGGGCAATGCGGAAGGCATCGGCGACCACGCGGGGCAGGTCATCGACGCTGCGTACCAGCCAGCTGTGCTTGACGATCGGCATGGTCAGGCCGAACACATCCAGCTCCTGGAAGGCGTCGGTACCCAGCAGGGGCGTACCGACCTGGCCGGTGATGCAGACCATCGGCACCGAGTCCAGCATCGCATCGGCGATACCGGTGACCAGGTTCGATGCGCCGGGGCCGGAGGTGGCCACGCAGACGCCCACCTGGCCGCTGGCGCGTGCGAAACCGTTGGCGGCCAGCGCCGCGCCCTGCTCGTGCCGCACCAGGATGTGCTTCAACGACGAATCCACCAGCGCGTCGTAGAACGGCATGATGGTGCCGCCGGGATAGCCGAACAGCGTGCGGACGCCTTCGGCCTCCAGTGCCTGGGTCAGCCAGCGCGCCCCGTTGGGTGGCGCGCTGCGGTGTGTGGAAGAGTTCATGGGGGACCTTGCAAGCGGGTGGGGGAGGGCCGCGTGGTTACGCGGCCTGTCCTTGCAACCAGACCATCTTGGCGCGCAGTTCCTTGCCTACCTTCTCGATCGGATGCTCCAGGTCGGCCTGCTTGAACCGGTTGTAGTTCGGCAGGCCCGCTTCGTACTCGGCCACCCAGTTCTTGGTGAAGGTGCCGTCCTGGATGTCCTTCAGTACTTCCTTCATGCGCTCCTTGGTGCCGGCATCGATCACCCGCGGGCCGCTGACGTAGTCGCCGTACTGCGCGGTTTCGGAGATGAATTCCAGCATGCGCGAGATGCCGCCTTCGTAGAACAGGTCCACGATCAGCTTCAGTTCGTGCAGCACTTCGTAATAGGCGATCTCGGGCTGGTAGCCGGCTTCCACCAGGGTCTCGAAACCGGCCTGTACCAGCGCCGAGGCGCCACCGCACAGCACCGCCTGCTCACCGAACAGGTCGGTCTCGGTTTCTTCCTTGAAGGTGGTCTGGATCAGATTGGCGCGGGCGCCACCGAGACCGGTCGCATAGGCCTGCGCATGCTGCGCGGCCTGGCCGCTGGTGTCCTGGTAGACCGCCCAGATGCACGGAACGCCACGGCCGATCTCGTACTCGCGACGCACCAGCGCGCCCGGGCCCTTCGGTGCGACCAGCACCACGTCCAGGTCGGCGCGCGGCTCGATCATGCCGTAGTGGACATTGAGGCCGTGGGCGAACAGCAGGCACGCGCCCTGCTTCATGTTGGGCGCCAGCACGTCGTTGTAGAGCTTCTTCTGCACCATGTCCGGAGTCAGCACGGCGACCAGGTCGGCATCCTTCACCGCATCGGCGGGAGCCACGACGGTGAAGCCATCGGCCTGGGCCTTGGCTTCGGTCGGGCCGCCCGGCCGCAGGCCTACCACCACATCGAAGCCGGATTCGCGCAGGTTCAGTGCGTGGGCGCGGCCCTGGCTGCCGTAGCCGATGACGGCGATCTTGGTCTGGGGCAGGTCGTTGGTGCTCATGGGGGAGGTTCCTTGCGGTGGGAAGAAAAAAGAACGGCCGGTCGTCGAAGCGACGTACCGGCCGGTCAGGGGAAAGCGGTGGAGGAGGGGCCGCGCATCGCACAGGAACGGCCGCCACGAGGCATCGTGGTGCAGCAGGTCCGGGTTTTGCAGAAGGCGGTGGTCATGGTGGTTGCGTCTGAAACCAGGTCTTGAAATGAAAAAACCCGCACCTGGGCGGGTGCGGGTTTTTGATCGAGTTCCGGTGTGTTCTATCTGCTTACACGCTGGCTCGTCCCGCACCTGTTGGTTGGGTAATAAGTACGAGCACAAGAATCGAACGCAGCGACGCGGCGCCGATGTCGGCGGCTTCGATGTGGGTTCGCGGTGGTGTGTTGTGTTGCAGCATGTGATCGAGAGAAACACAGCTGTTTTGACGATGTCAACCCTTGTCGGGGTGATTCCAGGCACTTTCCGCTGCGTCCAGCGGAATCGCTTGTGGCGCAAGGATGGTTGCCGCTGAAAGTGTTTCGGTGAACCCGAATTCACTCCTTTCACCAAGGTTTTTGCGCGGATTTTGGGGGTTCTGCCCGCCGGGCGTGACCCGGTGCCGGCAGCGGTCGCCGCGGCCGCCTCGCCCCATGACCTCTGCCCGATACCGCGTGAAGGCCGCAGCGGCGATGATCGGTGCTACCACCCTTCCATCGGAACCCGACTGTGTCCCGACGCCTTGCCCGTTCCCTGCTGGCTGCCGCCGTCCTGGCGGCCATGCCCGCGCTTTCCCTCGCTGCCGACCGCATCACCGGCCACACCTTCGCCACCCGCTCGGAAGTCATCGCGCCTCACGCCATGGCGGCCACTTCGCAGCCACTGGCCACCCAGATCGCACTGGACGTGATGAAATCCGGCGGCTCGGCGGTCGATGCCGCCATCGCCGCCAATGCTGCGCTGGGCCTGATGGAGCCGACCGGCAATGGCATCGGTGGCGATCTGTTCGCCATCGTCTGGGACCCGAAGACACAGAAGCTGTACGGCTACAACGGGTCCGGCCGCTCGCCGAAGTCGCTGACCCTGGCCGAGTTCCAGCGCCGCGGTCTGAAGGAGATCCCGGCGACCGGGCCGTTGCCGGTCTCCGTGCCGGGTGCCGTCGATGGCTGGTTCGCCCTGCATGGCCGCTTTGGCCGCAAGCCCATGGCCGACAATCTTGCGCCCGCCATCCGCTACGCGCGCGAAGGCCACCCGGTGGCCGAGGTGATCGCCTATTACTGGGATCGTTCCGTGCCACGGCTGTCGCAGTATCCCGGCTTCAAGGAACAGTTCACGGTCAACGGGCATGCGCCGCGCAAGGGCGAGATGTGGAAGAACCCGAACCTGGCCGATACGTTGCAGAAGGTGGCCGACGGCGGCCGGGATGCCTTCTACAAGGGCGAGATCGCCCACACCATCGGCGATTACTTCAAGGCCAATGGTGGCTACCTGAGCTACCAGGACATGGCCGACCACCACGGCGAGTGGGTCGAGCCGGTCAGCAGCAACTATCGCGGTTACGACGTATGGGAGTTGCCGCCGAACAGCCAGGGCATCGCCGCGCTGCAGATTCTCAACGTACTTGAAGGCTACGACTTCTCGAAGATTCCATTCGGCTCGCCCGAGCACGTGCATCTGTTCGTGGAGGCCAAGAAGCTGGCCTTCGCCGATCGTGCGCGCTTCTACGCCGACATGGCCTTCCAGCCCGCACCGGTCCAGAAGCTGATTTCCAAGGAGTATGCCGCGCAGCTGCGTGCACTGATTTCCATGGACAAGGCGTTGAAGGAAGTGCAGCCGGGCACGCCGAAGCAGCTGGAGGAGGGCGATACGATCTACATGACCGTGGCCGATGCTGACGGCATGATGGTGTCGCTGATCCAGTCGAACTACCGCGGGATGGGCAGCGGCATGGCGCCCCCGGGGCTCGGTTTCATCCTGCAGGACCGCGGCGAGATGTTCGTGCTGCAGAAGAACCATCCGAATGGCTACGCACCGGGCAAGCGCCCGTTCCAGACCATCATTCCGGCGTTCATCACCAAGGATGGAAAGCCCTATGCCAGTTTCGGCGTGATGGGCGGTGCGATGCAGCCGCAGGGCCACGCGCAGATCGTGATGAACCTGGTGGACTTCGGCATGAACCTGCAGGAGGCCGGAGATGCGCCGCGTATCCAGCATGAAGGTTCCACGGAGCCGACCGGTCAGGCCACGGCGATGACCGATGGGGGGGAGGTGAACCTGGAGACGGGCTTCCCGTACGAAACGGTGCGCGCGCTGATGCGCAAGGGGCATCGCATCGTGTTCGCCGACGGTCCGTACGGCGGGTATCAGGCGATCATGCGGGATCCGGACACGGGCGTGTACTACGGCGCGTCGGAGAGTCGGAAGGATGGGCAGGCGGCGGGGTATTGAGGTCCCGGCCACCGGGCTGAGCCCCCTCGCGGCTGATCGCCAGAGCCGATCATGGATTGGGGCGTGCGGATGG
>NZ_JAOCKC010000020.1:0-55460 GCF_029844625.1 Stenotrophomonas sp. GD03680
CGGCTTGCGCCGGCCTTTCCTGCATCACATCGCGATACTGCTTACAGCGCCTTGGCGGCGTCCACCACGTGCGCGGCGGTGATGCCGAAGTGCTTGTACAGCTGATCGGCCGGGGCCGAGGCACCGAAGGTGTCGATACCGATCACCGCACCGTCCAGGCCGACGAACTGGCGCCAGAAACCAGTGACGCCGGCTTCCACCGCCACGCGCTTGCGCACGGCGTTCGGCAGCACCGATTCACGATATGCCGCATCCTGGCGCAGGAACACATCGGTGGACGGCATCGAGACCACGCGGGTCTTGAGGCCGGCCGCGTCCAGCTGGGCTTTCGCTTCCGTGGCCAGCGAGACTTCCGAACCGGTGGCGATCAGGATCACGTCCGGGGTACCGGCGGCGTCGGCCAGCACGTAGCCGCCACGCTCGATCTGCGCGATCTGCTCGGCGCTCCGTGGCTGGTGCGGCAGGTTCTGACGGCTGAACACCAGGCAGCTCGGGCCGTCCTGGCGGGTGATCGCCGCCTTCCAGCTCACCGCCGACTCGACGGCATCGCAAGGGCGCCACACGTCGTTGTTCGGGATGTAGCGCAGCGAGGCCAGATGCTCCACCGGCTGGTGGGTCGGACCGTCTTCGCCCAGACCGATCGAATCGTGGGTGTAGACGTGGATGGCATGGGCCGGGATCAGCGCGCTCATGCGAACGCCGTTGCGGGCGTAATCGCTGAACACCAGGAAGGTGGCATCGAACGGAATGAAGCCGCCATGCAGCGCCAGGCCGTTGGCGATCGCGGTCATGCCGAACTCGCGCACGCCGTAGTACACGTAGTTGGCGTTGGCGTCGTCGCTGGCGACCGAGGTGCTGCCCTTCCACAGGGTCAGGTTGGAGTGCGCCAGGTCGGCCGAGCCGCCGACGATTTCCGGCAGCAGCGGCGCGAAGGCCTCGATGGCCAGCTGCGAGGCCTTGCGCGAGGCGATCGTCGGGCCTTCAGCCGCGACCTTGGCGATGTACGCGTCGGCCTGGGCAACGAAGTCGGCCGGCAGTTCGCCGTGCGAACGACGGGTCAGTTCAGCGGCTTCGGCCGGATACTGGGCCGCATACTTGTCGAACAGCTGTTCCCATTCGGCCTGGCGCAGGGTGCCGGCACCGTTGGCGCGCCAGCCATCGTAGATGGCCTGCGGGATTTCAAACGGGCCGTACTCCCAGCCCAGCTGCTTGCGGGTGGCTTCCAGCTCGTCCTTGCCCAGCGGAGCACCGTGGCTGGATTCCTTGCCGGCCTTGTTCGGCGAACCAAAGCCGATCGTGGTGCGGCAGCAGATCAGGGTCGGCTTGTCGCTCTGCGACAGCGCGGCCTCGATGCCGGCCTTGATGCTCTCCGGGTCGTGACCATCGACATCGCGGACCACGTTCCAGCCATAGGCCTCGAAACGCTCCGGCGTGTTGTCGGTGAACCAGCCTTCGACGTTGCCATCGATGGAGATGTGGTTGTTGTCCCAGAAGCAGACCAGCTTGTGCAGGCCCCAGGTGCCGGCCAGCGAAGCGGCTTCATGCGAGACGCCTTCCATCAGGCAGCCATCGCCCATGAACACCCAGGTGCGATGGTCGACCACTTCCAGTTCCGGACGGTTGAAGCGCTGCGCCAGCAGCTTCTCGGCCAGGGCGAAGCCCACGGCATTGGCGAAACCCTGGCCCAGCGGGCCGGTGGTGGTTTCCACGCCGGGGGTTTCATGGCGCTCCGGGTGACCGGCGGTGTGGCTGCCAAGCTGGCGGAACAGCTTGAGCTGCTCGATCGGCAGGTCGTAACCGCTCAGGTGCAGCAGCGCGTACTGCAGCATCGAGCCGTGGCCGTTGGACAGCACGAAACGGTCGCGGTTGAACCAGTGCGGATTGCTCGGGTTGTGGCGAAGGTAGTCGTTCCAGAGCACTTCGGCGATGTCGGCCATGCCCATGGGCATGCCGGGGTGGCCGGACTTTGCGGTTTCAACCGCATCGGCGGCAAGGAAGCGGATGGCGTTGGCCAACTGGCGACGGGTAGGCTGCGTCATGGTTCTGTCGGAATCGGGAGGCGGCCGCGGACGTGCGGGCGACCTATTGTCCCATAGTCACCGGGTGGGGGTCAGTTCCACTTGCCCGGTCGTGCGGGCGCTGGCCGGCAACGTCGTGATCTCCGCCGGATTCCGCATGTGAAAAGGGGTCGGAGCCCTTTCCGTGCGGAAAGGAATCCGACCCCGATCAGGTCGCCAGGACTCAGTCGCGGTCGGGAACCAGCGCCGGGCCGTCGTGGCCCTCGCCCTTGGCCACCAGGGTGGTCAGCGCCAGATCGCCGGTCACGTTCAGCGCCGTGCGGCACATGTCCAGGAAATGGTTCACGCCCAGGATCAGGCCGATCCCCAGCGGGTTGACCCCCACCATGGCGCAGATCATCGCTACCACCGGCAGCGAACCCGACGGCACGCCCGCGGTACCGATGCCCCCCAGGATGCACACCGCCATCACCATGATCTGCTGGCCGATGCTCAGGTCCACGCCGAAGAACTGGGCCAGGAAGATCACCGTCACGCCCTCGAACAGCGCCGTGCCGTTCTGGTTGGCGGTGGCGCCCACGGTCAGCACGAAGCGGGACACGCGCTGCGGCAGGCCCATCTGGTCGGCCACGCGCAGCGCGGTCGGCAGGGTGGCGTTGCTGGAGGCGGTGGAGAAGGCCATCACCGTCGCTTCCTG
Organism: Stenotrophomonas sp. GD03680; assembly: GCF_029844625.1. Taxonomy (NCBI): domain Bacteria; kingdom Pseudomonadati; phylum Pseudomonadota; class Gammaproteobacteria; order Lysobacterales; family Lysobacteraceae; genus Stenotrophomonas; species Stenotrophomonas sp. GD03680. Next base: position 2,716 of record NZ_JAOCKC010000020.1, read on the forward strand.
GGTATCGCGGAAGAACGACAGCGGCGAACGGCCCGACAGCCACACGGCGGCGCCGTAGGTCACCACCATGTGCAGGCCCAGTGCCAGCACCACCACGCCCACGTAGGCGCCCAGGCGGATGATCAGCTCGAAACCGAACAGCGCGGCCAGGTTGAACATGAAGCAGGCCACCGCATACGGTGCCAGGCGGATGACCAGATTGATCAGGGTCATCGAGATTTCGAACACGCCTTCGATGGCGCGGCGCAGCGGGGCGACCTTCTCGTCATCGGTCAGCACCATGCCGATGCCGAACATCAGCGCGAAGAACATCAGCGAGAGGATCGCGCCGTTGTCGGAGGCCGCCTGCAGCACGTTGCTCGGCACGATCGACAGCAGCATGTCCATGCCCTTCGGCGTGCCATGGATGCCGGCGACGATCTCCTTGCTGCGTTCGGCGTTCTCCGAGAGCATCAGCGCGGCGGTCTGCGGATCGACGCCGACGCCGGGCTTGAGCAGGTTGACCAGCACCAGGCCGATGGCCACGGCGATGCCGGACAGCAGCACGGTATAGGCCAGCGTCTTCCAGCCGATGCGGCCGAGGGCGCGGATGTCGCCCATCTCCGACACGCCCATGATCAGCGCCGAGAAGATCAACGGCACGATCAGCATGAAGATCAGGTTGAGGAACAGCCCCGATGCAGGCGTGGTGATGTAGTCCATGACCCACTTGGCACCGGTCTGCAGACCATCGACGCTGCCACCCAGGGCGTGCACGGTCAGTCCCAGGATCAGGCCGATGGCGAAGCCGATGCCCATCTTCCAGTGCAGGGGCAACGTCTTCTTGCCGGCGGCAGCTGCTGTCATACGCAGGTTTCCTCGAAAAATGAATGCACTCTAACAAAGCGCGCAAGCGGCGCCGGTTCAGGTTCGGCGCTGCGGATACAGCGGCGCCAGCCCAGTGTCGGTGCCGCGGGCGGTCCCCGACCAGTGTGGTCCGTCACGGAAGGCCTCGCGCAACCGCACACGCAGTGGTGCCGGCTCTCCCTGCCCGCCCCATCGCACCTGCTGGAGCTCCTGCAGCACCTGGCGCTGGTTCGGATCACCCAGCCTGGCGATGACCTGCTCCAACCGCGGTACACCTGCCATCGCGCACAGCTGCGCTTCGACCTGGTCAAAGCCCTCGCCGTCCAGCACCCGGCGCAGTTCGGCGACGCTGCCGCGTCCTTCGCTGGCTTCCGGCCCGGACGGCGGCCCCGGCGGGCGAGTGGCACCGCGCATGGACGGCCCGCCGCGTCCGCGCTGCCAGCCCCACAGCAGGGTCAGCAGCCACAGCAGCGCCAGGCCGATCACCGCGGCAATCCAGGGCCAGGGCTGGCTCGGCGTCCCCGAGGCGATCGGATCGGTGGCCGCAATGCGCGTGTCGTCGTCGGGCAGCGCTGCATCGGTGTCGATCGGCGGCGGCGGGGCGGGCGCGGCAGTGCCCGTACCGGCGCTGACCGTCAGTGCCAGGTCCGGCAGTCGTGCCTGCTGCGCGCTGCCGTCGCGCACGTTCCACCATGACACCCTCGGCCCCGGCACCTGCAGCGGACCCGGCTGGCGGGGCACGACGGAGTAACGACGGGTGATCTTCAACCGCGGGGTGCTGCCAGTGAAGGTCTCTTCGTACTGCGCCGGTTCGGCGAACACCTGCGCCGCCGTGCCGAGGTCCGGAACCGGAAGGTCGGTGAACTGGGCACGGGTGGCACCTTCGGCGATCGCTTCGACCACGATGGTGGCGGCCTCGCCGGTACGCGCAGTACTCGGCGCGCTGGTATAGCGCAACTGCAGGCCCTGCAACGGCAGCCACGGCTGCGGCGCCTGCACCGGCTGTGCCTGCACCTGCAGCGTGCGGTCGGCGCCGGTGGCGTTCATGCGGCCATCGCCCCCTCCGAAGAAGTCATCGAAGAAGCCGCCCGCGCTGCGGCCGTTGAAGCGCGCGCCGGCCAGGCGCAGTGTCCCGCTGCGCTCGGGAATCAGCAGGAAGCGGCGCTCGACCACGTTGTAGCGGCGTCCATTGACCTGCCTCACGTCGGTGCGGTCGTCGCCCACCCGCTGCAGCGAGGCACCGGCGGGCGTATCCACGATGAGCTCGCCGGAGGCCAGCTGCGAGGCGAAGAACAGGCGCACGACCACGCCAACGCTCTGCTGCACGTAGGGCGTGTCATCGTCGACATCGGTCTGTATGAACGCCATGGCCGCACCGTTGGCAGCGGTGACCGGGGCGGCGGCGTCTACCTGCAACGTCAGCGGTGCGGTCTGCGCAGTACCCACCTGCAGGGCCGGGATCGTCAGCGCGCCACTGCGTCGCGGTGTCAGCGCCACGCCATACAGACTGCGTTGCTGCATGCTGCCGTTGCTCCACTCCACCTGGCGGCTGCTGGTCTGCCCACTGAGATCGAAGTCACCGCGCAGCGGCGTGAAGTCCGGCGCACCGGCATCACTCTGCACGTTGAGGGTGACCGTATCCCCCATCGCGATGCGATCGCGGTCCAGCCATGCCCGCGGCTCTGCCCAGGCCATCAATGGCAGCCACAGCAGCAGCATTGCCGCACACCGGCGTAGGCCGTGCATGTTCATCGCCCTTCCCTCTTCCTGCGTTCGTTTTCCAGCTGGAACTTGGCACGCAGCAACGCGCCCGGATCATCCGGCACGCGCCGCATCCAGGCGTCCACCGCCTGTTGTTCCTCGCGCTGGCGCGGCGTGCGGCCGTCATCGCCCGCCACGGTCGGATCATTCTTCTCCCGGCCCTCGCGCCCCTGTTCGATGGCCTGCTGCATGCGCTGTCGCTGCTGCGCGTCGGCCTCGGCCTGCGCATGGGCGTCCTCGGCCTGGGGCGGTGACGGCGGTCCCAGATCACCACGCTCACCGGGCCGCGGTTGCGGCTGGGCGCCGGCGTCTGAGGGCGGGGGGCGCTGCGAGGGCGCCTGCGGCTGTCCCTGCCCCGACGGCTGTCCCTGCCCCGACGGCTGGCCCTGCTGTGGCTGGCCCTGCTGATCCTGCGGCGTCGAGGACGGCTTCCGGGGCGGATTCTGCTGTCCCGGGTTCTGCCGCTGGCCACCCGGCGGCTTGCGCTTGCGTGCAGCATCGACAACAGCCCGGTTGGCCACCGCGTCGGCCATCCCCGGCTGCAGGGCCAGTGCGCGATCGTAGGCGGCTATGGCATCGTCGTACTGGCCCTGGCGGGCCAGCACATTGCCGAGGTTGTACCAGCCGGCCGCGGTGTCGAGCCCTTCGAACTGCTGCCGGGCACGTGCGAAGTCACCCTGGCGGTAGGCCTGTACGCCTTCGGCCAGACGCTGATGCTGCACCTGGTCCGCCCGCTTCCACAGCGTGCCCTGCACCGGCCGCGTCTGTGCCTGCGCCTGCGCGCCGTCCGTCCACGGCAACAGGCCGACCGCCAGCACGGCAGCCAGCAGCGCACGCCGTCGGAACGCCAGCAGCGCAAGCAGCATCAACGGCGGCAGCAACCAGAAGCCTTCGTCGCGCCATTGGTGACCGGTACCCGGCCGCTGCAGCGCTGTGCCTTCACGGGCATCGAGCACACCCAGCGCGCGCAGGTCGCGATCATCGGCGGCGATCCGCACATAGCGGCCGCCGCCGGCCGTCGCCACGGCGCGCAGGCGGCCTTCGTCCAGCGCGGCCTGGCGGATCTGGCCGCTGCTGTCGCGGTACGCGGCACCGCCCGGAGTTCCCAGACCCAGCACCGACACCTGCAGCCCCAGGCTGCGGGCCTGCGAAGCAGCGAGTTCGGCCTCATCGTCAGCCTGGTCGGTGACCACCAGGATCTGCCCTTGGGGCGCGCCGGTCTGCCGCATCAGCCGTGTCGCCCAGTCGATGCCACGATCGGCACGCTGGCCGTCGCGCGGCATGACATCCGGCGACAGCGCGTCCAGATAGAGCGCGACATTGCCGGCATCCTCGGTCAACGGAGCGACGGTATAGGCATCGTCCGCATAGACGATCAGCCCAACCTGGCCGCCCTCGCGGGCGCGCAGCAAGGTGCCGATCTTGGCCCGCGCCTGCAGCAGGCGCGACGGCGGCAGGTCGGTGGCGGTGATCCGGCTGGACAGGTCCAGCACCACCAGCAACGGTGCGCTGGCCTGGAACATCGGCTGCGCCTGCTGTCGCCAGCTGGGCCCGGCCAGGGCCAGGCACGCCAGCGTCCAGCCCAGCAGCTGCGCCCACGGCAGGCGCATGCGACGGCGCGGCCCCGACGCCAGCAGATGGGGCAGCAGATGGGCATCGACCGCCTGCCGCCATGCATCGCTGCGGCGCTGTCGATACACCGCTACGGCCACGATCAACGGCAGCGCGGCCAACGCCCACAGCCAGTCAGGCCGCAGGAAATGCAGCGCGTTCCAGTCCGGCAGATGGGATGCCAGGGCGATCATCGACGACGCTCCGGCCATGCCCACGCAAGCGCACCGAGCAGCAGCGCCACGCCCAGCGGCCAGGGATAACGCTCATCGCGCGGGCGCAGGGCCGGCCCCTTCTCCGCGATGGGCTCCAGCCGGTCCAGCTCGGCATAGATGCCTGCAAGCTCGGCAGTGTCGCGGGCGCGGAAGAACTGGCCGCCGGTCATCCGGGCGATCTGCCTGAGCGTCGCCTCGTCCACCGGGTCCTGGTCGGCGGAAATCGGAATTCCGAGAAAGCGCATGCTGCCATCGCCGCCAAAGGCGACGGTGTGGATGCGCACGCCCTCGGCACGCGCTACCTCCGCCGCACGCAGCGGTTCCAGCACGCCTGCATTGCTGACGCCATCGGTGAGCAGGATCAGCACACGCTGGCCCTCGGGCTGGCTGCGCAGGCGCTTGACTGCAAGGCCGATGGCATCGCCGATGGCGGTCTCGCGCCCGGCCAGGCCGACCACGCTGTCGCGCAGCTGGTCGCGGACGCTGGCCAGGTCGGCAGTGAGCGGGGTCAGCGTATAGGCCCGATCACCAAAGATCAGCAGGCCGATGCGATCGCCTGCACGACGGTCAAGAAAGTCGGCCAGCACGGCCTTGGCGGCGGTCAGCCGATCGACGGCCTGACCGCCGAGCACCATGTCGGCCTCGCCCATGCTGCCGGACACGTCCATCGCCAGCATCATCTGGCGCCCCTGCTGCGGCGGTGTGATCGCCTCGCCCAACTGCTGCGGCCGCGCCAGCGCCACGCACAGCGCGATCCAGCCCAGCCACAGCAGCAGCGCACGCCACCTGTGCGCATCGATACGACCCGCTCCGGCCAGGGCCTCCAGTTCGGTCGCGGCATAGGGCACGCGCAGCGCAGCGCCGGGGGCGGCACGGCGCTTCCAGGCCAGCATCAGCAACGGCAACGGCACCGCCAACAGCGCCAATGGCCAGGCCAGCTGCAGGTCCGGCCAGGGCCAGTAACTCGCCAGCGCACTCATCGGCGCCGCTCCTGCAGCATCGCCAAGTGACGTCCGCGTGCCCAGCGGCGCAGCACTGCGACATCGGCCGCATCCACCTGCGGCCGGTACGCGCCCTCGGCAAGCAGATCGCGCTGCGCCGCCGGCAACGTCGCCTGCGGATCCACCCGCTGCCACCAGGCGTGGTCATGCAACGCTTCGCTGCCCGGCCGTGCCTGACGCGCGGCACGGCGCAGCAGGCCCGCAATGGCCGCCACCTCAGCGGCGGCATCGGTCGCGCCCGCCAGCTCGCGATCAAACGCCTGCAACCAGCGCTGCTGACGCCGACGGCGACGCCACCACAGCAGGGCGAGGATCAGCAGCGCCAGCAGCAGAACCGCCCCGATCATCAGATAGCCGGGGGCCGGTGGCCACCACGACGGTGCCGGTGGCAGCTGCACATCGCGCAGGGGCAGCGCTGCGCTCATGCGGGTACCTCGGTAGGCGCCGGCGCCAGCCAGGCATCGCTGGCCGCGTCACTGCTCAGTACCTGCACATCGATGCGGCGTGCCCCCAGCTGGCGCTGCAGTTCCTGCAGCGGTTCAACGAAATGCGCATGCCACTGCGCCTGCACGTCGCTGCGGCGCAGGTCCAGTCCGATGCGCTGCTGGGCGGCAAGGAACTGCAGGGGCGCCGACGGCGGCTGCAGCTCCAGCGGATCGACCAGCAGCACCAGGCTGAGGTTGTGATGCTGGGCCAGCGCTCCCCATCGCGCCGGCGCAATGCGGATGGCCTGCTGCGGGTCGGCCAGCACCAGCAGCCGTGCACCCGGACGCAGTACGCGCGCCGCGTGGTCCAGCGCGCGCTCCAGACCCAGGTCATCGGCCGGAGGTTGCGCATACCAGCGCGTCAGCGCGTCGAGCACGCGCAGCACGCCACGTGGTCCGCCGGCTGGCGCTACCGGCGCTTCGCGGTCACTACCGCGCAGCGCACCGATGCGGTCGCCGCGGCGCTGCGCCGACCAGGCGGCGACTGCACCGGCACGCGCAGCCTGCACCGACTTGAAGCGCACGCGGGTGCCGAAGTACAGCGCGGGTGAGGTATCGGCCACGATCAGACTGACCCGTTCGCGTTCGGCCTGGAACAGCTTGGTATGGGCACGACCGGTGCGCGCGGTCACGCGCCAGTCGATATGACGGGCATCGTCACCGGCGACGTACTCGCGCGATTCGGCGTACTCCATGCCGCGCCCGCGCAGCGGCGATGGTGCCTGCCCCGCATTGCCGGCGCGGCCGCGACGGGGCGGCGGCGGACGCTGGGCCAGACGGCGCAGCGCCACCAGCTCGGCCAGCTGCGGGCGCAGTCCATCGCCTTCGCTGGCGGACACTCCATGCTCCTGGGATGTATCGGTCATGCGCAGGCTCAGGGTGCCGGCACCCGGGCCAGCAGTTCCTGCACCAGCCGTTCGCCATCCCACCCTTCGGCGGTCGCCTCGTAGCTCGGCAGCACGCGATGGCGCAGCACGTCCGCAGCCACCGCACGCACATCATCAGGGGTGACGAAGTCACGGCCGGCCAACCATGCGCGCGCACGCGCGCAACGCTCCAGCGCGATCGAACCGCGCGGGCTTGCGCCCCACGCGATGCGACGGCCCAGCGCGGGGTCGTAGCGGGCCGGATCACGGGAGGCCAGCACCAGCTCCACCAGGTAGCGTTCCAGGGCCGGTGCCATGTGCAGGTCCAGTACCTGGCGACGCGCCTGGAAGACATCCTGCATCGGCATTTTCTCCGGCGCCGCCGGGGCTTCACCCAGCGCGCCGCGCGCACGTTCGCGCGCCAGCCGCAGGATTTCCGCCTCGGCCGTCTGGTCCGGATAACCGATGCGCACATGCATCAGGAAGCGGTCCAGCTGCGCTTCGGGCAACGGGAACGTGCCCTCCTGCTCGATCGGGTTCTGCGTGGCCATCACCAGGAACAACGAGGGCAACGCATAGGTGTGGCGACCCACGGTGACCTGGCGCTCGCCCATCGCTTCCAGCAGCGCCGACTGCACCTTGGCCGGTGCACGATTGATTTCATCGGCCAGCAGGATCGGATGGAAGATCGGGCCCGGCACGAATTCGAAACGGCCTTCCTGCGGGCGCCAGATCTCGGTACCGGTCAGATCGGCAGGCAACAGGTCCGGGGTGAACTGCACGCGCGCGAAATCGGCCTCCAGGCGCGCTGCCAGGGCGCGGATGGCGGTGGTCTTGGCCAACCCGGGCGCGCCCTCCACGAGCAGATGGCCATCAGCCAGCAGCGCGATCAGCAGGCGCTCGACCAGGGCGGCCTGGCCGACGATCTCGGCCGACAGCGCCTCGCGCAACGTGTTGAACGCCGCGTGCAGGTGGGACGTGGCCGGCGTGGCAGCCGGCATTGCAGATTCGGGCATCGGCGGGGGCAGGTTCATGAGGGCCTTTGACCGGCACAGGACGGCACGGGTTCCCGACATCATCGCAGGGTGCCCCGGCGATGGCATCAAGAGACGCTGAACAGCGTCCACGCCCTGCGTGGATGCATGGCCGCAACGCAGACGGGGCCGCACATGGCGGCCCCGTTTCGCACCTGCTGCAGGCGGTGGCTCAGTTCTGCTTGGCCACGCGCAGCACCTTCGGCGTCACGAACACCAGCAGCTCGGCCTTGTCCTTGTTGCGACCGCGCTTCTTGAACAGATTGCCCAGGAACGGCACATCGCCCAGGAACGGCACCTTGCTGATGCTGTTGCGATCGGTGAACTCGTACACACCGCCGATCACCACGGTCTGGCCGTCCTCGACCAGCACCGCGGTATTGACTTCGCGGCGGTTGATCGACGGCACCGTACCGTAGCCCTGCAGTTCGATCAGGCGATCGACTTCATCCTTCTTGACCTGCATGTTCAGGAACACGCGGTTGTCATTGGTGATCGTCGGGGTCACCCGCAGCTCCAGCACGACTTCCTTGAACTGCACGTTCGGCGTCGAACCCGCGCCCCCGGCGGCACCGGTACCGCTGATGGTGACGTAGCCGATCTCCTTGCCCTGCTTGATCATCGCCTCGCGCTGGTTGGTGGTGACCACGCGCGGATTGGAGATCACTTCGCCACGCGATTCCTCCTGCATGGCCGACAACTCGACATCCAGCAGGTAGCCCGCGTTGAGGATCGACAGCGCCAGCGAACCCGGGTTGTTGGCCAGGGCCACCGGCAGGTTCCAGTTCAGGCCACGCTCGATGGTCGAGCCGGTCGGCACGGGTGCCGGACCGACACTGCCACCGGCCTGCCACTCACGCACGGCCTTGGCGTTCTCCAGCGCGGTATCGACCTGCGATTTGCGGGTCTTGGCGTTGGCGTCGAGGCTGCCGCTGAAGTAGACATTGTCGCGGCTGCCGCTGATGCCGAACTTCGCACCCAGTTCGCGGGCGAAGGTGTCGGTGGCGATCACGATGCGGCTTTCGATCAGCACCTGGTCCACTGGACGATCGATCACCCCGATCAGTTCGCGCATGCGTGCGATCTTCTTGGGGATGTCGCTGATCATCAGCGTGTTGGTGCGCTCGTCGGCAACGATGCGGCCGCGCGTGGACAGGAACCCGCTTTCCTCCTGCGACGAGGAACCGCCACTTCCACCACCGCCACCGCCGCCGATGCCCTTGGCCTCGGTCAGCGCTTTGAAGATCTGCGTCGCGCTGTGGTAGTTGATCTGCACGTAATCGGTCACCAGGTCTTCGCGGTTCTCGATGGCGATGCGGGCGTCTTCCTTCTCCTGCTCGAACTTGGCCAGCTCGGCCTGCGGCGCGACCCAGATCACGCTGCCATCGCGACGCTTGTCCAGGCCCTTCGCGCGCAGCACGATGTCCAGCGCCTGGTCCCACGGAACGTTGACCAGGCGCAGGGTCACGTTGCCCTGCACCGAATCGGACGCCACGACATTGAGGTTGGATTCTTCGGCGATCAACTGCAGCACCGTGCGCACCGGCACGTCCTGGAAGTTGAAGGTGACCGGCTTGCCCGAGTAGCCACGCTGGCCGACGGCCTTCGCCGCCTGGGTGACCGTACCGGCGTTGACCGCACCGACGGCGGCGGGCGCCTGTCGCGGACTGATCTCGACCACGTATTCGTTGCCGCTCTGGTAGGCCAGCGACTCCACCGTACCCGCCGTGCTCAGCACCAGCTGGGTCCCGGCGCCCGATGGCTTGGCATCGATGCGCTGCACGGGCGTGGCAAAGTCGACCACGTTCATCGGCTTCTGCAGGTTGGCCGGCAGGCGCGCGTTGCCCACGTCGACCACGACGTTGCTGCCCTGCGTGCGCAGGTCGGGAATCGCGCCCTGGCCGTCGAACTGCAGGATCAGGCGGCCGACGCCATCATCGCCGCGCTTGAAATCGATCTTGGACACCGACAGGCCAGTTGTCGCCGGGGCCGAAGGGGCCACCGCGGTGCTGGCCGGTTTCTCCGCCGGTGCGGCGGCCAGCGCCGGAGCGCAGGCCAGCATCAGCGCGACTCCCAGCGCGCTGACACGGTTCAAGGTAGAGCGCCGGATGGGACGCAGCCCCTTGGCTTGGTGAAAGGTCATCGTGCTATCCCCAGTAAACGATCATTGATCTTCCAGCGCGAGCGTCGCTGGCCGTTCCAGCCAACCACCCGCGCCATCCGGCACCAGTTCGATCAGTTCAACGCGGTCCTCGAAGACCGCGGTGACCCGCCCGTCGCTCTGCCCCAGGTAGCCGCCCGGGCGGACCCGGTAGGTGACCTTGTCCGGCCCCATCACCAGCGCGACGGTGCTGCCGCCGGTGCCGATGGTGCCGACCATGTCCAGTGCGTCCAGCGGGAAGCCCTCCAGGGGCTCCTTGCGCCGGTTCGGGTCCGGTCGCAATCCGCCGTTCCCCTGCTGCGGATTGGTCCAGGCATCGGTGAACGGATCGCGCATGCCCTGCGCGGAGTATTCGAAGGTCTCGAACTGCTGCATCACCGGCAGCGGCTCCAGCGGCTGCGCCGGTCGCGCACGCTCGCCCTCCACCCACTTCTCCAGGTTCGGTGCATCGCCCGGCGTGCTGGTCACGCCGCGGCCACAGCCCGCCAGCAGCAGGACCGCCAGCACCATCGACCCGCGTACGATCTGTGCGCGCATCACTTCCCGCCCTCCTTGCCGGCGTCAGCGCTCTGCTGCGCCTGCACTTCGGCTTCGTCCAGATACCGGTAGGTCTTGACCGTGCCGGACAGCTCCAGCGCACCTGCGCGGACGTTGCCGCTGGTCTTGTCCTTGGGCTTGAGGTTGATGTCGTGCATGGTCAGGATGACCACCCGCGGCAACGAGGCCACACCGCTGACGAACGCACCGAACTGGTGGTAGCTGCCCACCATCCGCAGCTTGATCGGCTTCTCGGCGTAGAACTCCTTGATCTGCTCGGACTCGGGTTCGAACAGCTCGTTGGACAGGCCGCTGGACAACGCGGTCTGCGAGATGTCGATGATCAGGTCCGGCATTTCGGTCTTGCTCGGCAGCTGCCGCAGCATCTGCTGCAGCACCTGCTCCATCTGTGCCAGCTGCTGCTTCAGCGGCGCCAGGTTCACCGCACGTTCCTGCTGCTTGGTGAACTCGGTGCGCAGCTCGGTCTCCTGCCGCTCGAGGCCCTCCAGTTCCTCGCGCTTGCCACTGATCAGCAGCATCCACGCCACGAACATGATGACCAGCGCCAGCAGCGCGCAGAAGACGATCTTGGCCTTCTGCGGCCAGTTGCCGATGTCGTTGAAATCCAGGTTCTTGAGATCGATCTTCTGGCTCATGCGCGGTCCCCCTGCAACGGGGCGTGGAAGGCCTGCGGCGGCTGCGCCAGGCGGCTGCCCTCCGGCTTGGCCGGCGCGGCGGCCGGCGGGGCCGTTGCCGGGGGCGGCGTGGTGGCGGGTGCGGTGGCGGGTGCGGCCGGTGCGGCGGGTGTGGCCGCCTCGGGTGCGGCCGACAGCGGTGCGACCGGTTCGGCGGCTGCGGCCGGTGCCACGGTGCCATCGGCATTCAGGCCCGGCGGCGCGGTGGCCTCCTCGCTCTGCGCCGGCAGCTTCACCTTGACCACGAACACATACGGCAGCGCCTTGATGTCCGATACCGGGCCCGGGCGACCGTCCTTGTCCTTGTCCGGCTCACGCGCCTCGATGATCGACAGCTCCGGGCTGGCCATCCAGCCGGACGTCTCCAGGTTGCGCATGTACGCCGAAACGCGGGCGTTGGACTGGGTACGGCCTTCCAGGGTAAGGGTGTCCCCTTCCTGCTTCAGGGCGGTCAGCACGACGCCATCGGGAATGGTGCGCACCAGCGCGTCGAACAGGTGGACCATCTGCGAGCGCTTGGCCTGCAGTTCCTCGATCACCTTCTTGCGCGCCAGCAGCCGCTCCTTCTGCGCGTCGAGGCGGTCGATCTCCTTGTTCTGCTCCTTGACCTTGTCGATCTCGGCCTGCAGGTAGGCATTGCGGTCCATCTGGCCGCTGACCTGGCGGTCGTAGTAGAACCAGATCATCAGCGACAGCAGCAGGCCACCCACGGCGGCCATGCCCAGCATTGCGTAGAACTCGCGCTGGCGTTGCTTGCGCCGTTCGGCGCGCCAGGGCAACAGGTTGATGCGTGCCATCAGTCGAAGCTCCTCAGCGCCAGACCGGTCGCGATCATCAGCGCGGGAGCATCCTGGGCCAGCGCATGCGCGTTCACCTTCGGTCCCAGCGTCATCTGCGCCAGCGGATTGGCGACCACGGTCGGCACACCCAGCTGCTCCTCGACCATTTCCGGCAGGCCCCCAAGAACCGCGCAGCCTCCGGCCAGCACGATATGATCGACACGATTGAATTCGCTGCCGGCGTAGAAGAACTGCAACAGGCGGCTGATCTGCTGGACCGTGGCTTCCTTGAACGGCTCCAGCACTTCCATCTCGTAGCTTTCCGGCAGCCCGCCCTGGCGCTTGGCCAGGCCGGCTTCCTCGTAGCTCAGGCCGTAGCGGCGCATGATCTCGTCGGTCAGCTGCTTGCCGCCGAACACCTGTTCGCGGCTGTACAGGCTGCGCCCGCCGCGCAGGACGTTCAGGGTGGTCATCGTGGCGCCGATGTCGACCAGCGCGACCACGCCGTCGGTGGACACCGGCAGCTCACTGGCAACCAGGGCGAAGGCGTTCTCGACCGCGAAGGCCTCCACGTCCATCACCTTGGCCTGGAGGCCGCCGAGTTCCAGCGCCGACTGGCGCAGTTCCACATTCTCGGACCGCGACGCGGCCAGCAGCACCTGGACCATCTCCGGGTTGTTCGGGATCACCCCGATCACCTCGAAGTCCAGGTTCACTTCCTCGATCGGATAGGGAATGTAGTTGACCGCTTCCAGCTCGATCTGCGCTTCCATGTCGTTCTCGTCGAGCTCGGCCGGCATCGGGATCACCTTGGTGATCACGGCCGAGCCGGCCACGGCGGCGGCGGCCTGCTTCGCCTTGCTGCCGGAACGGTTCAACGCCCGGCGGATGGCCTCACCCACGGCCTCCACCTCGACGATGTTCTTCTCCACGACCGCATTCGGCGGCAGTGGTTCCACGGCGTAATGTTCCACACGGAAACGATTGCCACTGCGGGAAAGCTGCAACAGCTTTACCGCAGTCGAACTGATGTCGACGCCAATAAGCGGCGACTGACTTTTTGGGATGAGCCCCACGGTTTCTCCCCTGCCGACGGGCACTTGGACGCAAGAACTGCGACCGCGCATTAATAACGTATTCTTAGCAAATGGCAACCGCCCTGCTGTGAATTCCCTCACAGGTTCACGATGCAGCCCCTGGCGTTTCCCCTTGCGCTCCCCGGTGCCGACCCCAGCCGCCACCTTGCGTAATCTATACTCTGCGACCATGAAATTCGCAATCGGAATCTGAACCCGATGACTCGACTCCGCCGCTGGCTGCGCTGGATCTTCCTGATTGTCCTGGTCCTGGCGCTGATCGGTGCGGCCGCTGTGGGCGGTCTCTACTACGCTGTGTCCTCCAAGCTCCCCGACGTGCAGACCCTGCGCGACGTGGAGATGCAGGAGCCGATGTACGTCTATGCCGCCGACGGCAAGCTGATGGCGGTGTTCGGCGAGACCCGGCGCACCCCGGTCACCATGAAGGAGGTGCCGGAGAAGCTCAAGCAGGCTTTCCTGGCCACCGAGGACGCCCGCTTCTATGAACATGGCGGCGTGGACTACAAGGGCATCGCCCGCGCGGTGTGGCTGCTGGCCACCACCAACGACAAGCGCGTGCCCGGCGGGTCCACCATCACCCAGCAGGTGGCCCGCCAGTTCTTCCTCAGTTCCGAGTACAGCTACACCCGCAAGCTGGCCGAGATCCTGCTGGCCCGCAAGATCGAGTCCGAGCTGAGCAAGGACGAGATCTTCGAGCTGTACCTGAACAAGAGCTTCTTCGGCAACCGTGCCTACGGTGTGGCCGCGGCAGCGGAGTTCTACTACGGCAAGAAGCTGGCCGAGCTGGACCTGGATGAGATGGCCTCGCTGGCCGGCATCCCGAAGTTCCCCTCCTCCGGCAACCCGATCTCCAACCCGGAACGCGCCCGCCAGCGCCGCGACAACTATGTGCTGCAGCGCATGGCCGATCTGAAGTTCGTCAGCCAGGCCGAGGCCGATGCGGCCAAGGCCGTGCCGATGCATGCCACCGCGCATGAGCCGCCGGTGCAGGTCGAGGCGCCCTACGTGGCCGAACTGGTGCGCCAGGAGATGATCGCGCGCTTCGGCGGCGACGTGGTCAACAAGGGATACCACGTCACCACCACCATCGATTCGACCCTGCAGACCGCGGCCAACCTGTCGGTGCGTGACGGCCTGCTGCTGTATGACCACCGCCACGGCTGGCACGGCGTGGAGAAGCAGGTGCAGCTGGGGGCCGGCGACGATGCCGCAGCCCTGGCCGAACATCTGCGCGGCATCCCGGCGCAGGCAGGCCTGCTGCCGGCGATCGTTGCCAGCGCCGGTGCCGATGGCAGCGCCACGGTGGTGCTGGCCAACCGCAGCGAGATCGTGCTGCCGGCCGGTGCCGCCCGGTGGACCAACAAGACCCCCGGCAAGCTGGTGCAGCGCGGCGACATCGTGCGTGTGCGCGCCGGCGACAAGGAGGGCGAGTGGCTGCTGGACCAGATCCCGCGCGGTCAGTCCGCGCTGGTCTCGCTGGATGCCCACAGCGGTGCGCTGAAGGCGCTGGTCGGCGGTTTCAGCTTCTCCGGCAACAAGTTCAACCGCGCCACCCAGGCCCGTCGCCAGCCCGGTTCGAGCTTCAAGCCGTTCGTCTATGCCGCAGCGTTCGACAAGGGTTACAACCCGGCTTCGATCGTGCTTGATGCCCCGGTCGTGTTCCGCGACCGCCGCGGCAAGACCTGGGCACCGCAGAACGATGGCGGTGGCTTCCGCGGCCCGATGCGCCTGCGCGAAGCCCTGGTGCAGTCACGCAACCTGGTCTCGGTGCGCCTGCTCGACGGCATGGGCGTGGACTACGCCCGCAAGTACATCAGCGAGTTCGGCTTCGCCGAATCGGAGCTGCCGCCGAACCTGTCGATGTCGCTCGGCACCGCCTCGCTGACCCCGCTGTCGGTGGCCCGTGGCTATGCCGTGTTCGCCAACGGCGGCTCGCGCGTGGACACCTGGCTGATCGACCAGGTGAACGACCGCGACGGCAACCTGGTGTTCAAGGAGAACCCGGCGCTGGCCTGCCGCGACTGTGCCGGCAGCAGCGACCAGCCGGTCAGCCAGGTCGTGGACGGCTTCAACTTCGGTGCCCCGGCCCCCACGCCGGACCCGGCCGCCGCCAAGGCGCAGGCCACCACCGAAACCGCTGCCGCACCGGTCAACCCGGATGCGCGCACCGCGCCGCGCGCGATCGATGCACGCACCGCCTACCAGCTGGTGTCGATGATGCGCGATGTGGTCCAGCGCGGTACCGGCACGCAGGCCAAGGTGCTCGGCCGCGAGGACGTGGGCGGCAAGACCGGCTCCACCAACGACCACCGCGATGCCTGGTTCTCCGGCTTCGGCGGCCCGTACGTGACCACCGTGTGGGTGGGCCGCGATGACTTCCGTTCGCTGGGTTACCGCGAATACGGCGGCAAGGCCGCGCTGCCGATCTGGATCGAGTACATGCGCACCGCGCTGAAGGACACGCCGATCGCGCAGAACGATCCGCCCAGCGGCATGGTGCAGACCACGCTCAACGGCGCGACCGAATGGGTCAAGGTGGAGGACATGGATCGCCTGACGGACTACGACCTCAACCTCAATACCCCGCAGGCCGACGCGGCTGCGTTCGATATCTTCTGACGCGTGCCGCGGGCGTCACCGTCGAGCCGGCGCATGCCCGGCTCGGCGGCCCGGACAGCCGAGCGTGGGCCCTGCCCCGCATCCCTTCTCCATTGCCCACGCAGATGTCACACCGTTGCGCTAGTCTGTAGCCAGGTCGCAACAGGAGTTCCCGCATGCATCGCGCCCGCCAGCATGCCACCACCCAGACCCGTGAGCGTCGTCACCGCCTCGCCCACGAAGCCGCCCGCCTGATGGCCGAAGGCGGCATCCGCGACTTCCACCAGGCCAAACTGAAGGCGGCCAGCCGGCTCGGCATCCATGACGATGCCTCGTTGCCCCGCAATGTCGAGATCGAGGATGCGCTGCGCGAGTACCAGCGCCTGTTCGCTGGCCCCCAGCACGGCAACGAGCTGCAGCGCCGTCGGGAAGCTGCGCTGCGCGCACTGGAATTCCTGCATGCCTTCGCCCCGCGCCTGGTCGGCCCGGTGCTGGACGGCACCGCCGATGCCAACAGCCCCGTGCAGGTGCATCTGCACAGCGACGACCCCGAAGCCGTGCATCGCTTCCTGGACGAACAGGGCATTCCGGCCGAGTCGCGCGTGCGCCGGCTGCGCCTGGACCGCGAGCGCAGCCTGGACGTGCCGGTCTGGGTGTTCAGTGCGGAGGAACTGACGTTCGACCTGGCCGTGCTGCCGTATGACGCCCTGCGCCAGGCACCGCTGTCACCGGTCGACGAGAAGCCGATGCGGCGCGCCTCGCAGGCCCAGCTGCGCGAACTGCTCAGCCAGGAGCAGATCGAAAGCTATCTCGGCAGCATCTGAGCCCCACAACGCAGACGCCCCACGCGGCGGACCGCGTGGGGCGTCGTCATGCATCAGGGCGACCGGACCGCGTCGCCCTGCCGGTTACCAGCCCACGCCGAAGCCCACGCCCACGGTGCGCTCACCGCTGTTGGTGAAGGCACCATTGAGGCTGAAGGTGGCCGAGCCGCGCTCGTTGAGCACGCGCTGGTAACCCACCGCCAGCGCCGACTCGCCTTCGGCATGGCCTACACCCGCGCCGAGGCGGTTGTAGGTCTGCAGGCCGGCGGTGTTCATCGCCATCGCCGCCTGCGCACTGCCCATTGCCGCCATGCGGTTCAGGCGCTTGTCCATCCGGTCCAGCCGGCGGTCCACGCTGGCCATCGCCTGGTCGGTGTAGGCCTGCGCCTGGTTCACCGCCTGATCCACGGCACGCGAGTCCACCTGCGGCAACGGATCGTCGGCTTCCGGCTTCGGCTTCGGCGTGTCGGTGGAGGCCACCGACGGCGCATCCTTGACCGGCGGAGCCGGGGTCTGGCTGTCCGCCGGCGACTCGCCAGCGACGTCGTCCACCGCTGCCTGGCGGCTCGCCGTCGCCGACCCGTCGATCTGCGACTGCAGTCCGTCGATGCGGCCGTTGAGCTGCTGCTGCACGGCGTGCAGCTGACCACCATTGACCGCATCGCGGCTGCCCGGCGCGATCATGCCGTTGGCCACGTTGCCCAGCACCCTGCCGTGTTCCCCGGCCAGCCGCAGCTGGCCGGTACCGTCATTGCGGGCGCCGCCATCGTCGAACAGGCGTTCGAAACGCGCATCGATGCTGGCCAGATCCCGGCGCGTGTCGACCACCGCACCGTCGAGCGACTTCAGCGCATCACCGACCGTGGCCTGCCGCTGGCCCTGCACATGGAACTCCGGCGCGACGATGTTGCCGTCGGCATCCATGCGCATGTCGCCGCCGAAGGCCGCGAAGGCGCTGCGGAGCTGAGAGACGGTGGTGAGGTCATTGGGGTTGATGCCTTTAGCCGCGTTGGTTACGCGGCGCTTGAGAGTGTCATTACCGATTGAAACTTGGTTTGAGCCATCCGCAATGGAGCCATAGCCAAGCGCCACTGCGTTCGACGACCCATGAAGTACCTGCGCGCCTCCGCCCAAAGCTACGCCCCTATGCTCATAAACCTGCGAGGTCGCGCCCAGTGCAAAGCCGTCATCCGCGTTGATATCAACATGTGCTGCTCTACCAAGTGCCACAGAGTTCTTGGATCGAGCAGCCGCAAAACTGCCGACAGCAGTAGCACCTTCAGCAAGCGCCTTGGTATCACTGCCAACTGCAACGGCAAGAAGCCCGACTTCAGCTGCAGAGCTGAGGTCATCGTAGCCAACTGCCAAATAGCGCTGTGCCTCTTTCAGCCTCGCCATCTGCTCATTGGTTGCGAACAACTGCCCGCCCGTGACCACCTCCCGGCTGCCGGCATGGCTGATATCACCCTCGCCGACGTTGACGAGGCGCGCGCCACCGAAATCGACGGCGGAACGGTCGGCGCCGAAGCGCACGGCACTGGCATCCGCCATCGCCCGGGCCTGATCCAGCGTATCCAGGCGCGCGTCCATCGCATCCAGTCCGCCACGATTGCTGTCCACGCCTGCATCCAGCGCAGCCAGTGCATCGCCTACGGTGCCGTGTACAGCGCCCTGCACACCATAGGAAGGAGCAATCACGCTGCCGTCCACGGCAAAGCCCGCGCCGCCGCCGAGAGCGTTCACCACGCCGGAGAGCTGCTCGACAGTGGTTACGTCATAGGCGTGAACACCATTCATCGCATTAGTAACTCGCCTCCTGAGACCTTGGCCACCTAGCGATACCACACCCGCCTCAGTAGCGACAGATCCGTAGCCTAGCGCAACACTGTTGGTTGCTCCCTCCCAAATTTGGGTAGAGCCACCGATCGCCAACCCGTTCTCGGCACTGACACGTGAGCGTGCACCCAGTGCGAATCCGTCATCGGCACCCGCCAAGACCTGAGCCGCACGTCCCAGCGCAACTGAATTGGTTGCCTGCGCATCAGCGAAGCTGCCAATTGCGGTAGATCCGGAGCCGAGAGCCTTTGTATCACTGCCCATCGAGGTAGCCAGATGGCCGGCGCGCGCCGCGAGGCTCTCTCCATCGGCACCAACGACTGCATACTTCTGCGCCTCCTCCAGCACCGACACCCGCTCATGGGTCACGAACAGCTGCCCGCCCGTGACCGCCTCGCGGCTGCCTGCCGCAATCTCGCCATCAGCCAGAGCGACCAGACGCGCATCCTTCAGGTCCACGGTGCCGTCCTCGCCGAACTGCACGACGCTGCCCAGGTCAGGCGTGTAGTTGCCGAAGTCCACGCGCAACGCGTCCAGGTCGTCCCGGGCGGATGCGATCTGCGCGCCCTGCTCGGCCACCTTCGTATCGGTGGCGAACAGCTGTGCGCCATTGACTGCCTCGCGGCTGTCGGCACTGAGTTGCCCGTCGCCTACGGCGAGCAGGCGCCCACCCTCCAGGTCGACATTGCCGCCTGCGTCGAAACGCACCACATCGGACAGGTCCGGATCGAAGCCCTCGAAGTCCTCGCGCAGGCGGTCGATGTCCGTACGGTTGCGGGCGATCTGCGCGTTGCTGTCGAACAGCTGGCGGCCGCTGACTGCATCGTCGCTGGTGGCCGACAGTTGACCGGCGGCAACGCCCTGCACACGACGCGCCTGGTTGCCCTGGTTGCGCACATCCAGCACGCCGCCGCTGTTGGCGGCTCCCAGTCGTACGTCGCCGGTGGACGAGGTCTGGCTGAGCAGGCCACCGAGCACGTTGGCCTTGCCCTGTGCATCGTTGGCGGTGGACTGGGCGGCGTTGGCCACGCTGTGCGCCGTATTGGCCAGGGTGGTGGCCGTGGTCACGTTCTGGTTGGTGGTGTTGAGCTGGCGACCACTCACCGCGTCGGTACTGGCTGCACTCAGCACACCATCGGCAACACCACTGATGCGACGGTTGGCATTGCCCTGGTTGCGGACGTCGAGGAGGGTGCCGCTGTTCTGCGCGCCCAACCGCAGGTCGCCGCCGGCTGCTACCTGCCCGACCAGGCCACTGAGCGTGGCGGCGGTGGCGGTGACCTGCGTGACGTTCTGGTTGGTGGCATGCAGCTGCCGGCCACTGACCGCATCGGCACTGGTGCTGCTGAGTCCCGCGTCGGCCACGCCCGTGACGCGACGGTTGGCGCTGGACTGGTTGCGCATGTCCACCGCGCCACCTGTATTGCTGGCACCGACGCGGACGTCGCTGTTGCCGGCACTCTGGCTGAGCAGGCCCCCCAGCGCGTTGGCCTTGGTCTGCGCATCGTTGGCGATGCTGTGCGCGGTGTTGGCCAGCGCATTCACCGTGGCGAGGTTCTGGTTGGTGGCATGCAGCTGCTTGCCGGTCACCGCCTCGGCGCTGGTGGTGCTCAGCGTTCCGTCAGCCACATTGACGATGTTCCGCTTCACCGTGGCACTGCCCACCGAGACCTGGTTGGCGCCGGTCGCCACCGAGCCCGCGCCCAGGGCGACGCTGTTGCCCGCCTGCGCATTGACCTTGGCGTTGGTGCCCAGTGCGATGGCGCCGCTGGAGGTGGCATCCACGGCGGCACGATTGCCCAGCGCCACCGAGGAGTCAGCCGCGGCGCCCGCCAGGGTGCCCGCGCCCACCGCGTTGGCGCCGGCCGCGCTGGCCTGGTAACCGAAGGCATTGCTGTGGGAGCCCTCCGCTTTCGCCGAATGGCCCACCGCCACGGCATTGCCGCCGGCCGACGCCCCTTGGCCGACGGCGGTGGTGGTGCTGGCCAGGGCCGTCAGCGCGCGTGTGGCATCGGCCTGGGCCGCAGTAGCTGCCTGGGTGACTGCGGTGACATTCTGGTTGGTGGCATGCAGCTGCTTGCCTGTCACGGCTTCGGCACTGCTGGTGCTCAGCGTGCCATCGGCCACATTGACGATGCGGCGCTTGAGCGTGGCATTACCGACTGAGACCTGGTTGCTGCCGGAGGTGGTGGAGGAACTGCCCAACGCCACCGAACCGGTGTGGTTGGCCAGCGCGCGGTCGCCAAAGGCGGCACTGCTCTCGGCCGTCGCTTCGGACAGATTGCCGACGGATGTAGCGAAGCGGGCGCTTGCCACACTGCCGCGGCCCAGCGCCGTGGCCTGGTTGGCGGTGGCCGCCGCCTGATAGCCCAGTGCGGTGGCATGGATCACGTCGGCCTTGGCGTCGTTGCCGATGGCCACGGCACGGTCGCCGGTGGCCGAGGCACGCAGGCCCGATGCCACGCCGCCATTGCCGCTGCGCGAGCCGGTGCCGAGCGCCACGCCGCCGTTGGACGCGGCAACGCGCTCACCGGCCGCATTGACGCCGCTGCGGGCATTGTTGCCCAGTGCAAGACCGTCATTGTTGTAGGCCAACGCCGCATTGCCGATGGCCACGCCGTTGTCGCCCCCCTCGGTCCGCGCGCGATTGCCCAGCGCGACTGCACTGCTGCCGTCCGCCGATGCCAGGGTGCCCATCGCCACGGCGTTGCTGCCGGCACTGGACGCCTGGAAACCCAGGGCGTTGCTGTAGCCACCGGCCGCGTCGGCAGCATTGCCGATGGCGGTGCTGTTGGTGCCCGTTGCAGTGGCGCCGGTACCGATCGCGATACGGCTCCCATCCAGCCTGGCCAAGGCCTGCCCGGCTTTCGTCGCAGCCTGGTCTGCGGCCGTCTTCGCCGCGTTCGCCGTGCCCGTTGCGCTGGCGATGCTCTGGTTGGTGGCGTGCAGCTGCTTGCCGGTCACCACCTCGCTGCTGGTGGTGCTCAGGGTGCCATCGGCCACATTGACGATGCGGCGCTTCAGGGTGTCATTGCCCACCGAGACCTGGTTGCTGGCACTGGTGACCGAGCCGGCGCCCAGGGCCACTGCATTGCTCTGCCCGGCATTGGCGTTGGCACCCAGCGCCACGGCCTTGCCATGGCCGTCGGTCACGGCGTTCTGGCCGATGGCGATGCCCGCATCGTAGCCGCCGGAGCGCGCACCGCTGCCGATCACGATGGCGTGGTGTGCGTTGCCATTGGCGAGCTTGCTGCCGTCGCCGATGACGATGGAACCCTGTGCCTGTGCCTGTGCGTTGTTGCCCAGCGCAACCGATCTGGATCCCGACGCCTGTGCCCCCGGCCCCATCGCCGTGGCATCGCTGCCCTCGGCCCGGGCATTGCGCCCGACCGCGACCGCACTGTTGCCAGGCGCCCCAACGTAACTGTTGAGGCCGATCGCGACGGCCCCGACTCCCAGCGCTGTGGCGCTTTTGCCGATCGCAGTCCCCCCTTCGCCGATTCCCGTGCCCGCATTGATGCCGATGGCCACGCCACCGGCAAGTCCCTGGGCATTGTTGCCGATACCGATGCCGTCGAACGCCGTGACCGAACCCACGCCGATGGCCACGCCCTTGGTGCTGTTGACCGTGGAACCTCCACCGATCAGCACGTTCTGGTAGCTGGTAGTGCCGACACTGCGCGACGTGGCAGGCGAGCCGATGAACGCGCTCATCAACGCGTCCCACTCTGTCGGTGCTGCGTCAGCCTCCGCCGCAATGGCGTCGGGCACGATCAACGGATCCGATGCAACCTCGGTCGCGAACGCGGGAGCGGCCAGCATCACGCACAGGGCGGCGACAAGCGGGCGTGCCGCCGAAGCCGGCTTGCCGCGCGAACGGGTGTGCTCGCTGGCAACCGCCCAGCAACGCAGTCGGGTATTCCAGATCAAACGGTAGATGCGATTCATCGATGTCTCGGTGGTTGGGAAACGGGAACCTGGGGGCGCAAGGCCAGTCATGGGCGGTCAGGGCTGCAGCGTCTGCCGGTGCTCGCGGAAGCCGGCATGGCTGAGCCGGTAGTCGATCTCCACGCGCCCACCGGCGCGGGGCACGAACGGCAGCGTCATCGCCGCGCCGGGGTAAAGGCTGCGTTTGATCTCGTGCGTGGTGCAGCGGCCGTCCGCGTCGCAGTCCTGCACCTGGTTGACGCCGAGCCGCAGCGTGCCGCGGTTCAACAGGCGATCACCGTCCAGGGCCATCTCGACGCGCCCCTCGGCGGGCAGCACATTGACCAGCACGCCCCAGACCAGGCTGACGCCGAGGGTGGCGCTGGCGCCCTGCACCGGTACCTCCGGCGTGCTGTCATCGGGACCGCGTACGCCTTCGAAGTAGACGCGGAACGCGGTTTCCTGCTCGACCGGCTGCAGCGGAATGATCCGTATCAGGCGCGTGCCGCCCCCTGCCAGACCGAAGCGTCCTGGCGTGACCGCCATGACGGCGGCGGTGCCGACGGCCTCATCGACTTCTTCCTCGTGGTCACTGGCCGGGTGCAGGATGCGTTTCACCGTGGCCTGCACGTACTGCGGCTGCGGTGATTGCGAATGCACGCGCACGGTCGTGGTCTTGCCGGCTTCGGCATGCACGCGCATCGGATGGACGTTGAGATTGGCCAGCACCGGTGCCGCTGGCAGAAGGGCCAGCAGCAGCGCGCCGGCCAGGGGAATCTTGCTCATGGGATCGGGTTCCAGGGGAAGGTCAGAGGCGGTCGGTCGGCAGGCGCATTTCGAGCTTGAGGCGGCCGTCGTAGTAGCCCTCGCGTTTCTCGGACGCCGGCACACGGGGGGTTTCCAGGGTCAGCGGCGTAGGCACGCAGTACACCCACTGGTTCATGTCGGGCAGCATCACCAGCCGCAGCTCGGCGGTATCGATGCCGCGCAGCAGCACTTCCTCGTTGTTGTGCAGGGCGATCTTCTGGCCGCTGTGGTCCAGGCTGAGCTGGTAGTCCAGGCGGTCCTGCGCCTCGCGCCCACCGTCGCGGTGCCAGACCGAGTACTGCGATGGCGGACGGCCCGGCGCGGCGGGGCCCATGTCACGCGCGGTGATGGCCAGATACTCGCTCTGCGAGCCCATACCGTCGTACAGGCACATGTCCAGCACGGCGGTGCCACCGATCGTGCCGGGCGAGGGAATCGGCCGGTAGTCCAGCTGCAGGCCCACCAGCGGCTCGGCCATGCCGAACTCGGGCAGGTAGATCATGGTGCGGTCGCGATCGGTGATGGTCAGATCGAACCGGAACACATGGGTGGCGATGATCGGGCCGTCAGGATCGACGCGCAGGTTGAGGCGGAGTTCTGCAGTCCAGCGGCCGGCAACGAGGTTCCCGACGTCTTCACTCTGAATGATGAGCCGCGCAGCTGTACCACCTGGAGGTATCTGGCAATCGCGAGTCGTGGAACTCCAGAGCGGATATCTGTTCTTATCCCAGAAATCATCGCTGCAAGTGCGCTGCCACTCGGCCCGCTCTATCCACCCTACAACGTCGATTCCGATGTCCTGACCGCTTCTCAGTTCGCGAAACTGAAGTGGGAAGGATGCGTGGGACATAGGCCCCTCCTGCGTATCACGCGTCGGACAACGCCCATACGCAGGGTCTTCATCACACGTCAGATGGATCCTCCCGTACCCCAGCTCCACCTCCCCATACCCGAGCACCGTCCGCGGCGCCCACAGCTCCAGCGCTTCGGGCGCGGAGCGGTCGAAGGTGCGGACGATGTCGGTGGTGATCACGCCGGTGGCCGGCGTCGTTGCCGGTGGGCGCTGTGCCAGCGCCTGTGCACTGCCAAGCAGGCAGGCCGCGGCCAGCAGCAGCCTCCATGCGGTCCTCATCGCGCACCTCCACTCATCACGTTGCGTTCGTTGCGCCCCGCCACCGGGGCCAGTTCGTTCAACAGGCGCTGTACCCGCGCCTGGTGGCGGATCGGTGCCGGCAACTGCTCCAGCGCCAGCGGTTCGCACTGCACCTGGCCGACCAGCAGCACCACGCTGCGGCGCTCACGCACGGTGAGCGGGCACTGCAGCAGGTCGCCTGCACGCAGCAGGTAGAGCACCGGCTCGCGCTGCGGGAACTCGGCGATGAAGCCGCCGTCGCGGCCCAGCGAGGGCACCGGCGCGTTGAGGATGCGGGCGCCTTCCAGCGGGGTACCGGCGATGTCGCGTGCGTTGCCGATGAAGGTGTAGGTCACGTCCAGCGTGATCGGAAGCGCGATCACCTTTCCCGGCAGCAGGAAGGCGTGCTGCGCCGCGCCCAGGCGGGCGACACGCACTGCGGCGTCGCTGTCGTGCGCACTGGCGTCCTGCACGTCCACGCGGTGGCGCTGGTAGCCGCCCAGCGGCAGCAGCCGGCGCTCGCCGAAGCCGAGGATGCGGCGCCGGTTGCTGCCGGCGCGGATGTCGGCAGCCGCGCCACTCAGCTCCAGATCGCGCGCATCGTCCACGCTGACCACTACCCCGGCATCGGCGCCATGGGCGCCGCCCCAGTGCAGCCCGCGTGCGGACAGCGACAGCCCCGACGTGTGGTTGCCGCTGTAGGCCAGTTCACCCCCACCGTGGTGCTGGTAGTACGACACCGATGCACCGCTCTGCCCGAAGCGGTTGTCGATACGGGCGCTGGCCAGCGCGCTGTAGCGGTCGTCGTTGTACGCGCTCAGCTCGACGCCCAGATCGCGCGCGTCGCCGTCGCGCTCCTGCCGCAACGAATGCGACAGGCCCAGGCGGGCATCCGGGCGGCTGTGCTGGGGCTGGCGCATGTCCAGCGCCACGCGCTGCTGCACGCTGCCGTCGTCGATCCGCTGCAGCCGCGAGACTGCAATGTTCAGGTAGAGGCCGCGATCACGGGCAGGCCCGCGCCCGCTGCCGGTATCGGTGTCCTGCTGCCACACCCCCAGCCGGCTGCCGATGCTCAGTCCACGCCACTGCCGGGTACGGCTGTAACTGGCCTGCAGGCTGCGCGAGGTCTGCGCAGGACGCAGCGCCGGCACATGCGGCGGCTGCAGGCCCGGCGGCAGGCCCGTCCAGGCATCGTCGTCTTCGCCGGGCAGGCTCCACTCCGGGGTGAAGCTGCGCCGGCGCGTGTATCCCAGGTACAGGCTGCCGCCGAACAGGGGCGCCGATACCGAGGCACTGAGCGCATCGACACAACCGAAACGGTCATGCAGCACCGGCGTGCTGCTCTGGCACGCACCGCCGCGCAGGCGTTGCCGATAGACATTCCAGGACGCGTAGTGGCGATAGCTCAGCTGCTGCTGCAGGCCGTGGCTGCCGTCGCCTCCGTTCAGCACGCCGACCATCGCCTGCAGGTCATGCCGCCCGAACTGCTGGCGTCCCTCCAGGCGCAGTTCGCCGTAACCGGTATCGGCGACGCGGGCGATACCCGCTGTCATGCCGTAGTTGCGCGCAAGGGGGATGCGCAACCCCGCCTGTACCGCCGTGTCGGACGCATCGCCGATGTCACTTGCACGTGTCGCATGCGCACGACGCCGCCCGCCCTGCACGAACCACTGCAGGCTGCGCTCGGACCAGTCGCCGCCCCGGCTGAAGGGCGCCTCCTCGCTGCGCACGAAGCGACCATCCTCATAGATGCGCAGGGTGACGGTGTAGCTGCCGAGCGGAAACCGGCGCGTATCGAGATCGTTGACACCGGCCTGCAGGTAGAAGGTCTGCAGCAGGCGATCACCGTCGAAGGCGTCCACGCGTGCATCGCGGCCGAGCAGCACGGTCAACGGGGTGGAGGTGACGTTCGCGTCGGTATCGACGTAGGCCTGCGTGGTACCCACGCGCAGCCCTTCGAAGCGATCCAGCGGCAGCATGCCGAACCCGAAGGTGCCGCCCTGCTGGCTGGACAGATTGCGCCGGTCCATGCGGCCCAGCTGCACGTAGTGGCGCTGGGCAAGATCGTGGCGATAGTAGAGATCGTCCAGCTGGAAGCGGTCATGCGCGCGATAACCCTGCCGCGCCTGGCGGCTGTAGTTCCAGCTGCTGGCGACATGGCCATCGCGCAGCACGCCAAGCACCGTGCTGCCCTGCACGCTCAACGCCTGATAGCCATCGCCCCCGCTGAAATTCACGGTCTGCTGCTGCAGCAGCGCGTTCTGTGCCTGCTCGGACACCTGGTGGAACGGCGAGCGCTGCGCGCTCTGCTGTGGCAGCCACCGGCGTGCCGGAAACAACATCAGCACGCCATCGCTTTCATCGAAGATGGCGTGCACCTGCGCAGGATCGTCCGGACTGTCGATCCAGCCGCAGCCGGGATCCGGTTGGCCGTAGGGACAGGCCAGATGACTGTTGCGCGGCAGCGGTGCAGCCAGTGCCGCCTGCAGCGCGTCGCGCGCATCGGCGCTGAGACCCAGGGCTTCCAGTACCTGCGCGGGCTGGTCCAGCTGCACCGTATCCAGCGTGACCCAGGCGGACCACAGGCCGGCCGACTGCCCGAACAGGCGTACCTCGACACGCTCGGTCTGGCCGCTGGCGAGGTCTTCGAAACCGGCCGGTACCGGCCGTGCGTGGACAGTCGGCAGGGCCGGAATGGCCAACGTCAGGGCGAGCGCGACCGCCAGCCGGCTGTGGGCAGGTGCAGGTATCAACATGGGGAGACAACCGATGGCCGGCCGGCCCGCGCACGGGCCGGCGCGGTGGGGATTACGGCGCGGCGGTGTTCTGCGACACGACCAGCGCAACGGTGCCGCTGTACAGGCCCGCGAAGTTGATCTCGCCGGACACGGTCTGCTGCACGCGCAGCGGCATGGCGATCGACGCACCCGGAATCGCGCTGTCGAACAGGTCGTCTGCAGCGAAGTCGATCGGGGTGGTCTCCAGGGCGCGGCCGTTGAGGCTGACCGTCAGCGGCACGTTGATGGCACCCGGTGCGGCCAGGTCGGGACGCAGCACGGCGTCGGCCGCCAGGCGCACGCTGACGTCCTTCTCGGTGTCATTGGTGAAGATGCGCACATCTTCGGTCCACGACGACAGGCCGGCACCGCCGGCGCGGTAGACCAGCTGCACCGCGTCCGGCAGCGCGGTGCCGTCGGCCTTGAGCAGGGACAGGGTCGGATCGACGTTCGCCCACACGGTGATGTTGGTTTCCACGGCGGCCTGCGCGGTCAGCGAGGCGCCGGCGAGCGCCACGGCCAGGGCGGCCTTCTTGAACATGTGCGACATGGTTTCTCTCTCTGATGGATTGGGTTGCCTCCTGGATGGAAGCACTGCCGGCACGGACCTGCCCTGCCAGCAGCGCGGTCAAGGTATTGATCGGCTCCTGCGGTGTACATGCAACGTTTCTTGATTGCCGATTACGCGTACTTCTGCGACATCACACACGCATCGCGCGTGCCGTGACCAGCAGAATGCGACGCTTTCGGCATTGCTCCGACCAGGGCACGACCACGGCATGGGAAAAAAAAACGCCCCCTTGCGGGGGCGTTCTTCCACGTTGCGATTGCGGGGCGATCAGCCCTGGTAGTCGCGCACGTCGCTGCCGGTGTAGACCTGGCGCGGACGGCCGATCTTCATTTCCGGATCGACCTGCTGTTCCAGCCAATGCGACACCCAGCCGGAGGTACGGCCCAGGGCGAACATGACGGTGAACATCTCGGTCGGAATCTGCAGCGCCTTGTAGATGATGCCGCTGTAGAAATCGACGTTCGGGTACAGCTTGCGGGCGACGAAGTAGTCATCCTGCAGCGCGGCCTGCTCCAGCTTCACGGCCACGTCCAGCAGCGGGTCCTGCACGCCCAGCTGCTTGAGCACCTTGCTGGTCATCTCGCCGATGACCTTGGCGCGCGGATCGAAGTTCTTGTAGACGCGGTGGCCGAAGCCCATCAGGCGGAAGCCGGAGGTCTTGTCCTTGGCCTTGAGCACGGCCGATTCCACGTTGTCGGCCGAACCGATTTCTTCCAGCATCTTCAGCACGGCTTCGTTGGCACCGCCATGGGCCGGACCCCACAGCGCGGTGACGCCTGCGGCAACCGACGCATACGGATTGGCACCGGTCGAGCCGACCAGGCGCACCGTCGAGGTGGACGCGTTCTGCTCGTGGTCGGCGTGCAGGATGAACAGCAGGTCCAGCGCCTTGACCACGTCCGGATTCAGTTCGTACTGGCCGTCGGCCGACTCGAAGGTCTGCTTCAGGAAGCGGCTGACGTAATCCAGCGAGGTGTCGGGCGTGTTGGCCGGCAGGCCCTTGCCGTGACGGTAGATCAGCGCCGAGAGGGTCGGCACCTTGGCGATCAGGCGCACAGCGGCCTGACGGCGCTGTTCGGCGTCGGACAGGTCCAGCGCGTCGTGGTAGACGGCCGACAGCTGCGCGATCGCGGCAGCCAGGATGGCCATCGGATGGGCATCCTTGGCGAAGCTGCCGATCAGGGTGTTGATCGAATCGGGGACGTTGGCCTCGGCAGCCAGCTCATCGGTGAAGGCCTTCAGCTGCTCGGCGCTCGGACGCTCGCCGTTGATCAGCAGGTAGGCCACTTCGACGTAGCTCGACTTTTCCGACAGCTGTTCGATCGGGTAGCCGCGGTACAGCAGCACGCCCTTGTCGCCGTCGATGTAGGTGATGGCGGACTTGCAGCTGGCCGTCGCGGTGAAGCCGGAATCGTAGGTGAAGAACCCCGTTTCCTTGGTCAGCTTCGCGATGTCGACGCAGTCGTTGCCAAGGGTGGGTTTGATGACGGGCAGAACGACCGACGTGTCGCCGGCGTTGAGCGTGACCTGATCAAGATCGGACACTGTGTGCGCTCCTTCATGGGAAGGCGCCTGCCCAAGCGCATTGGTCAGGCACGTGAATGACGTCCACGACCTGTGTCGTGGATCACGCCATTATCGCACAGCAGCATTTGCCCGGTGCTAGACGGAAGTCGTAGACGGCAGGCGGCCGGAACCCGGCCAGCGAGTGGCCCGGATCGGCAAAAGCGTTGTCACGCGAACGCAGTGTTCTGTCCATCCAAACGCCTGTTGGGCAGGCGTCGGGGAAAAACAAACGGCCGCGCAGAGCGCGGCCGTCGGTTCGGAGCTGGATCGACAGATCAGCGCGCGTAGCGCTTCTGGAACTTGTCGATGCGGCCCGAGGTGTCGATGACCTTGTGCTTGCCCGTGTAGAACGGATGCGAAGCCGAGGAAATTTCAACCTTGACCAGCGGGTATTCGTTGCCGTCTTCCCACTGGATGGTTTCCTTCGTCGCCATGGTGGAGCGGGTCAGGATCTTGAAATCGGAGGTGACGTCATGGAAGACGACGTCGCGGTAGTTCGGATGGATATCGGCCTTCATGGGCTCACACCGTAAATGGGCTGGTGGTCAAGAGCGGCATTATAAGCACCGGCCGCCCCTTGGAGCAACCGGTGGCGTGGATCCGCGCTCAGTCCGCGCCAAGTGCCTGCCGCACAAGGCTTTCGAAGCGGGCCTGGTCGTAGGCCATCAGCAGGTCGCAGTTGTCCGGCTGGCCGGTCTGGCGGTTCCAGTCGACGAGGGTCGCGCCGCGACTGAACGTGCCGTTCAGTTCCACGTTCAGCGGCCGCGATTCCACCCGCAGCTGCCCTTCCGGGTTCAGCGCCCAGGCCATGGCCAGGGCATCGGCGGTGTACCAGCGTCCGCCCTTGCTGTCTTCGGACAGGCCACGGGTCTTGCGCGAGATCAGCTCATAGAAGCGGGCGCGCTCCGAATCGGCCTGCAGCCACGTCTCGGCCTCCTGCAGCGGCAGGCCGTGGGCGACGGTGGCTTCCCAGTCCGACACCAGCAGGTGCTTGAATGCGGTGAACACCACGTGCGCCGCTTCCGGATCGAAGGCGATGTTGAACTCCGCCGCCGGCGTGATGTTGCCGTGGCAGGTGACCGCGCCGCCCATCACCACGATGCGCTTGATGCGCTGAGGCAGGGTCGGGTCCAGCTTCAGCGCCAGCGCCAGGTTGGTCAGCGGGCCGAGCATCACCAGCATCAGTTCGCCGGCATGCTTGTGCGACAGGCGCAGGATCGCCAGCGCGGCATGCTCGGCTTCGGCCTGTCGGCCCGGCGGCGGCAGATCGACATCGCCGTAGCCATCACGGCCGTGCACATGCGCGGCATCGACGGAGGGATGCAGCAGCGGATCGGGGCTGCCGGCAAACACCGGCACGTCGGGACGGCCGACGATGTCGCAGAGCTTGAGGGCGTTACGGACGGTGTACTGCAGGCCGACATTGCCGGCGGCGATGGTCAGGGCGACCACGTCATGCCGTTCATCGGCAAAGGCCATCAGCAGGGCCAGGGCGTCGTCCACACCGGGATCGGTGTCGATCAACAGGGGGATCTTGTGGGTCATCGTTGCCGTCTTCAGATCGGCAACGAAGTGTGGACCGGGATGATGACCGTTGCAAGTATGGGGGTTCTGGCAGGGCTGTGCCCTGCACCCGCCGAATCAACGGCAAACGCCAGAGCAACGGCGAAAGCTGGTTTTCTGTGGGATGGCGGGGTGGGCCCGGTTGCGGGGGACGCTGCAAGTACGTCCATGTAAGCTCGGTCGCGCCATCCATGGCGCTCACGCCCCCGCAACCGGACCCACCCCGCCTTCGACAGTTTCCCGCGGTCTGTCGGAACGGCGTTCTGCTCTGCCAGGTGTCGACCGTGGTCGACACATCCACGCAATGCGTGGATGAACATGGAAATGATCGAAGGCGCTGTCTGTGGAGTCGAGCCATGCTCGACTCCCGCGCGCAGCGCACAGAGGCCGCTTACGCCGAGGCGTAGCGCACGGCCGTGCCGATCCAGCGGTTGACCACGCGGTCGGCCAGTGCGGGCTGCTGGGACAGCAAGCGCTCGGCCAGGTCATGCACGCCGGGCAGCAGGCCGGCGTCGCGTGCCAGATCGGCAATGCGGAAGCCGGCCAGGCCTGTCTGCCGCGTGCCAAGCAGTTCGCCCGGCCCGCGCAGTTCCAGGTCCTTCTCGGCGATGACGAAGCCATCGTTGGTGTCACGCATGGTCTGCAGACGCTCGCGCGCCATCTGCGAAAGCGGCGCCTGGTACAGCAGCACGCAGCGCGACACCGCCGAACCGCGGCCGACGCGACCGCGCAGCTGGTGCAGCTGGGCCAGGCCCAGACGCTCGGCGTTCTCGATCACCATCAGCGAGGCATTGGGCACGTCCACACCCACTTCGATCACCGTGGTCGCCACCAGCAGGTCGATGTCACCGGCCTTGAACGCGACCATCGTCGCCTGCTTCTCGGCGGCTTTCATCCGCCCGTGCACCAACCCCACGCGCACGCCCGGCAGCAGCGCCTGCAGCGATTCGAAGGTGGCCTGTGCGGGCGTGGCATCCAGCTCTTCGCTTTCCTCGATCAGCGTACACACCCAGTACACCTGCCGCCCTTCCGCGCAGGCCAGGGCGATACGTTCGATCAGCTCCGGACGGCGGTCGTTGTTCAGGGCCACGGTCTGCACCGGCGTACGGCCCGGTGGCAGTTCGTCGATGGCCGATACGTCCAGGTCCGCGTACTCGGACATCGCCAGCGTGCGCGGAATCGGCGTGGCGGTCATCACCAGCTGGTGCGGCACGCTGTTGCCGCCGGCGCCCTTGTCGCGCAGCGCCAGGCGCTGGTGCACGCCGAAGCGGTGCTGTTCGTCGACGATGGCCAGGGCGAGGTCCTGGAACACCACCGCCTCCTGCATCAGCGCGTGGGTACCGACCACCACCTGCGCTTCGCCATTGGCGACCTGTTCCATCACCTTCGCGCGCGCCTTGCCGGTGACCTTGCCGGCCAGCCAGGCGATACGTACGCCCAGCGGCTCCAGCCAACCGCGCAGATTGTTGAGATGCTGTTCGGCCAGCAGTTCGGTGGGCGCAGCCAGCGCGACCTGCTTGCCCTGCTCTACCGCCAGCATGGCGGCCAGCGCGGCCACCACGGTCTTGCCGGAACCCACGTCGCCCTGCACCAGCCGCAGCATGGGACGGGGTCGCGCGAGGTCTTCGCGGATCTGCTTGAACACGCGCGCCTGCGCACCGGTGAGGGCGAACGGCAGCTGCTTCAGCAGGGCCTTGGCCAGCGCACCGGGGCCGGCCAGCGGCGGCGCATGATGCGCCTGCAGCGCGATGCGTTGGCGACGCAGGCTGAGATGGTGTGCCAGCAGTTCTTCCATCGCCAGCCGGCGCTGCGCCGGATGGGTGCCGGCGGCCAGCGCGGCCAGGTCGGCATCCGGTGGCGGCCGGTGCACCGTCAACAGCGCACTGCGCAGCGACGGCAGGCCGAGGCCATCGAGCCAGCCAACGGGCAGCAGTTCCAGCGCGGCTTCTTCGGGGAGGCGATCCAGTGCCTGGCCGATCAGCCTGCGCATCGTCATCGGGCCCACACCTTCCACCGTGGGATACACCGGATCGAGGCGGTCGCCAAGTTCAGGATCATCGTTGCGCCCCAGCACCTGGTAGCTGGGATGAACGATTTCCAGGCCAAGGTGGCCCGGCTTGGGCGTTCCGAAACAGCGCAGGCGGTTGCCGACCGCGAACTGGCCGACCTGCTGCTGGCGGAAATGGAAGAAGCGCAGCACCAGGGTGCCCTGCCCCTCGTCCTCGACCGCCACCTTCAGCATCGGCCGGTAGCGCATGCCGCGCTCGACCGCGACGACGCGCACTTCCACCTGTGCCGGCACGCCGGATCGCAGGTCTTCGATGCGGGTCAGCCGGGTCCGGTCCTCATAGCGCAGCGGCAGGTGAAGCCAGAGATCCTGCAGGGTGGCCAGGCCACGCGCCTGCAGCTTGGCGGCCACGGCCGGACCCACGCCGGCGAGCATCGCCAGGGATGCTTCGCCGGACGGTGACAGGACCGGAGTGACCGCCGCCTTGCGTGCCACGGGGGCGTCAGTCGATGACCATCACCGCGTCGACCTCGAAGTTGGCGCCCTTCGGCAGGCCGGAGACTTCGATGGTGGAACGGGCCGGGAACGGAGCCTGGAAGTAGTCCTGCATGACCGCGTTGACCTTGGCGAACTCGCCCAGGTCGGTCAGGTACAGGCCAAGGCGCACGACCTGGTCCAGCGAACCGCCGGCAGCTTCGGCCACGGCCTTGAGGTTGTCGAACGCGCGGCGGGCCTGGGCTTCGACATCACCGGCACCGACGATGTCGCCGGTCGCCGGATCAAGCGGGATCTGGCCGGAGAAGTACACGGTGTTGCCGGCGCGCACGGCCTGCGAGTAAGGGCCGATGGCGGCAGGCGCCTTTTCGGTGTTGATGATCTGGCGGGACATGGTCGCTCCGGTGCATTTGGAAAACAGAGCGGCGATTGTAGCAACCCGGTAGCGCCGGGCCATGCCCGGCGAGCGCGCCACGCAGCATGAACCAAACGTCGCCGGGCATGGCCCGGCGCTACCGGTGCACCATCCACCCATGGTCTCCGGGCCGGGCGCATCCGTAGACTGGCTGCTGATTCCTGTGGGACCAAGCCATGGCAAACGTGTTCGACTCCCCCTTCAAGGGCAAGCTGCTGACCGAAATGGTCACCAACCCCAACATCCTCGTCGGCCGCTACAGCTACTACTCCGGCTATTACCACGGGCACGGCTTCGACGACTGCGCGCGCTACCTGCTGCCTGATCGCGACGACGTGGACAAGCTGATCATCGGCAGCTTCTGCTCGATAGGAAGCGGCGTCAGCTTCATCATGGCTGGCAACCAGGGCCACCGGCACGATTGGGCATCGACGTTTCCGTTCTTCTACATGCAGGAAGAGTCGGCCTTTGCCGCGGCCAATGACGCCTTCAGGCCGGCCGGTGACACCGTGATCGGCAACGACGTGTGGATCGGCGCCGAGGCGATGATCCTGCCGGGAGTGCGCATTGGCGATGGTGCCGTGATCGGTAGCCGGGCACTGGTGACCCGCGACGTGGCGCCCTACGCCATCGTGGGCGGCAACCCGGCCAAGGTGCTGCGCAGCCGGTTCGAAGCGGAGGACATCGCGCGGTTGCTGGAAATGGCGTGGTGGGAGTGGCCGCTGGCGCAGATCAAGGCGGCGATGCCGTTGCTGACCGCTGGGGATATCCCGGCGCTGCATGCGTATTGGCGCGAACAGGCGGCGTGATCCGACCTCGCGCATCGTGTGCACGGAATATCATCCACGCATGGCGTGGATCTACTTCAATCCGGGCTTGCGATGCGCCATCCGTAGAGCCGAGCCCATGCTCGGCTGCTTCAGGCAAGAGCAGCCGAGCGTGGGCTCGGCTCCACAAGAACCATCCACGCATGGCGTGGCTTTACTGGCGGCGCACCGACTGCACGACCGACAGGCGGCGCAGGCGCCGCATGACCTCGGCCAAGTGGTTGCGGTCGCGCACCTGGATGTTGAACGCCAGCACGGCAGCGTTGAAGTCGCGATCCAGATAATCCACGCGCTCGATGTTGGACTGGCTCTGCGCGATCGCGGCGGCAAGCTGGGCCAGCACGCCGGTACCGTTCTCCACCTCCACCACCAGCGAGGTGTCGTAGTCACCGGAAACGGTGGTATCCCAGCCGATCAGCACCCAGCGCTCGGGCGACTTGCGCAGCTCGGCCAGGTTCGGGCAGTCCATGCGATGCACCACGATGCCCTTGCCGGCGGTGTGGTACCCCATGATGTCGTCGCCGGGAATCGGCTGGCAGCAGCCCGCGAAGGTGACCACGCCGCGCTCGCTGCCATTGATCAGGATCTTCTCCTGCGAGTGGTGGCGCGAATGCGGGCCGCCACGCAGTTCCGCATAGGCCATCAGCGCCTGCGCGGCCTGGGTCGGCATCCAGTTGCCGAGCGCGACTTCCGCCAGCAGGGCCTCCAGACGCGGGAAACGGTGCTCGGCCAGGAATGCATCCAGGCGCCCCTTCGGCAGCCGCTCCAGCGAGGAATCCATCGCCTCCAGCGCACGGTCAAGCATGCGGTGGCCCAGCTGCACGGCGTCCTCGTGCTCCAGCTGCTTGAGCTGGTGGCGGATCGCGGTGCGCGCCTTGCTGGTGACCACGAACTCCAGCCACTGTGGTTTGGGCGTGGCCGAACGCGCGGTGATGATCTCCACCGACTGCCCGGAGACCAGCTTGGTGCGCAACGGCACCAGCTTCTTGTCCACGCGCGAGGCCACCGCCATGTTGCCGACATCGGTATGCACGGCGTAAGCGAAATCGAGCGCGGTGGAATTGCGCGGCAGGGCCAGGATCTTGCCCTTCGGCGTGAACAGGTAGACCTCGTCCGGGAACAGGTCGACCTTCACGTTGTCGAGGAATTCCAGCGAGGAGCCGGCCGCGCGCTGCGAATCGATCAACTCGACGATCCACGCGTGGGCACGGCTCTGCGCGCTGTTGGGAGAATCGCCACCGAACTTGTAGGTCCAGTGTGCGGCCACGCCTCGCTCGGCAATCAGGTCCATTTCCTCGGTACGGATCTGCACCTCGATCGGCGAGCCGTACGGTCCGAAGAGCACGGTGTGCAGCGACTGGTAGCCGTTGGCCTTGGGAATGGCGATGAAGTCACGGAAGCGACCGTCCAGCGGCTTGAACGTGGCATGCACCGAGCCCAGTGCGTGATAGCAGGTGGGCACGCTGCGCACGACCAGGCGGAACCCGAACACGTCCATCACCTGGTCGAAGCTCTTGTTCTCGTCGCGCATCTTGTTGTAGATGCTCCACGGCGTCTTGATGCGGCTGACCAGGCGGTGTTCGATGCCCTCCTTCGCCAGTCGCTGCGAGAGCTGCACTTCCACCTGCGCCATCGCCTCTCGGCGCACCACCGGCTGGCTGCGGATGTGCTTTTCCAGGATCGCGTGGCGCCACGGATACAACGCCTTGAAGCCCAGGTTCTGCAGCTCGCTCTTGACCAGGCTCATGCCCAGCCGCTGCGCGATCGGCGCGTAGATCTCCAGCGTCTCGCGGGCGATGCGGCTCCTCGCTTCGCGGCTCTGGGCGCCCAGCGTACGCATGTTGTGCAGGCGGTCGGCCAGCTTGATCATGATCACGCGCAGGTCGCGCGACATCGCCAGCAGCATCTTGCGGAAGCTCTCCGCGGCAGCTTCCTGGCGGTCCCGGAACTTCAGCTTGTCCAGCTTGGTCACGCCATCGACGAGTTCGGCAACCGGCTCGCCGAACTCGGCGGCCAGCGCCTCGCGGGTCAGCGGCGTGTCCTCGATGGTGTCGTGCAGGATCGCGGCGATCAGCGCTTCGACATCCAGGCCGAGCTCGGCCAGCACCTGCGCAACCGCCACAGGATGGGTGATATAGGGCTCGCCCGACTTGCGTGTCTGCCCAGCGTGCGCAGCGGCCCCGACTTCCCAGGCACGGCGCAGCAGCGGCAGCTGCTCCGGCGGCAGGTAATGGGCGGCGCGTTCAAGCTGGAGGACGTAGTCGGGTACGGCGGCAGTGGGGGCTGCGGCGACCTTGGCAGTGGGGCCTGGGTTCATGCCCGAAGCCTATTCCAGCGCGACGTTTACGGCAAATCCTGAATGCGAAACAGCCCGCACGGGGCGGGCTGTTCGGCGTGTCCAGCGATGACGTTGATCGATGCGATCAATCGTCGTTCTTGGACATGTCTTCATCGGCGACCACTTCCGCGGCGGCCCACTCCAGCGCTTCGCGCTCGGCGCGCTCACGCTCGGCCTTCTCGACTTCGTCGATCAGCGCGTTGTCGATCTTGCGGGCAGCGATCTCGCGCAGCGCCAGCACGGTCGGCTTGTCCTCGGTCTCGCTGTTGTCCAGCGTGGCCTGCACGCCATTGGCGAGCTGGCGGGCACGCTTGGAGGCCATCATGACCAGCTCGAAACGGTTGTTAACGACTTCCAGGCAATCTTCTACGGTGATGCGGGCCATACGGGCTCCCGGCGACCGGTCGGCCGCTCAGTCGAATGAGGGAAAGGGGACGGAGTGTACCGGCAGGGGCTGGACAAAATCAAGCCAACCCTCACCCGATTCTTTTGGAATCAGTCAGTTGCGCCCGGATCAGGGGTCAACAGGGCCTGGATCAGCCCGGCGTGGCGGACCTTCTGGGCCTCGCGGCGCAGGCGGCTGGCGGTGAAGATCGCGCACAGCTCGTCCACGGCGGTGTCGAACACCTCGTTGACGATGACGTAGTCGAACTCATTGAAGTGCAGCATCTCGTCGCGGGCGGCGCCCAGGCGCTGGGCGATCACCGCCTCGCTGTCCTGCCCACGCTTGCGCATGCGGTCCTGCAGGGCCTGCTTGGACGGCGGCAGGATGAACACGGTGACCGTGCCCGGTACCAGCTGCCGGACCTGCTGCGCGCCCTGCCAGTCGATCTCCAGCAGCACATCCTGGCCGGCCGCCAGCTGCGGTTCCACCGACTGCCGCGCCGTGCCCTTCCAGTCTCCGTGCACCCATGCATGCTCGAAGAAGTCGCCCGCAGCAATCATCTGCTCGAACTTCTCTGCGGTGACGAAGTGATAGTGCTCACCGTTCACTTCACCCGGCCGCATGGCCCGCGAAGTGAAGGAGATCGACAGGGCGATCTGCGGGTCGCGGGCCAGCGTCGCGTTGACGATGCTGCTCTTGCCGGCGCCTGAAGGGGCGGCAACGATGTACAGCGTGCCGCGCGCGATGGTGGCCGACGGGGTGGACGGGGCGCTCATGCACGGAACCCAACTGGTTGATTTCGCAAAATTTTTCCTCGATGTTCCAGACATGACGCGGAGGATCGCGCCAGGACGGCAGGGACTGCGCGGAACATCCTGGAACCAGGCCCGGCAGACGGCTCCCCGGGGTGCGGGCACGCAACTTTACCAGAGCGGCCCCTCCCCGCGCCCGGCCACACCCGGGCCGGCCTTGTGCCACATGGGCATGCGGGGGGCTGTGCTATAACCGGGGCATTGCGGTCGTTCCCGGAAAGACGCTCGCGGCATGCTGGCGGTTCTCCCCTTCGACGGCCGTACCCACCGACAGCCCGGAGGCCTGCACGCCTCCCCGCCATCCAAGGAGAACGGCATGCCCTCGATGAGTCGCCGCCAGTTCCTGAAGGTCACCGGGACAACCCTGGTGGGCTCCAGCCTGGCCCTGATGGGCTTCGCGCCCGGCATCGCGCTCGCGGAGGTGCGGCAGTACAAGCTGACCCGCGCCACCGAGACCCGCAACACCTGTACGTACTGTTCGGTGGCCTGCGGCATCCTGATGTACAGCCTCGGCGATGGCGCCAAGAACGCCGAGCCGAGCATCTTCCACATCGAGGGCGACCCGGACCATCCGGTCAACCGCGGCACGCTGTGCCCGAAGGGCGCCGGCCTGGCCGACATCATCCACAGCAAATCGCGCCTGCTCTACCCGGAATACCGTGCACCGGGTACGAACGAATGGAAGCGCCTGAGCTGGGACGACGCTCTGGACCGCATCGCGCGGCTGATGAAGGAAGACCGCGACGCCAACTTCGTGCAGAAAAACGAGGCGGGGCAGACGGTCAACCGCTGGCTGACCACGGGCATGCTGGCGGCCTCGGCCACCAGCAATGAAACCGCGGTGTTGACCCACAAGGTCGTCCGCTCGCTTGGAATGCTCGCATTCGACAACCAGGCACGTGTCTGACACGGCCCGACGGTGGCAGGTCTTGCCCCGACGCTAGGCCGAGGTGCGATGACGAATCACTGGGTCGACATCAAGAATGCCGACCTGATCCTGATCATGGGTGGCAATGCCGCCGAGGCACACCCGTGCGGGTTCAAATGGGTGACCGAGGCCAAGGCACACAACAAGGCCCGCCTGATCGTCATCGATCCACGCTTCAACCGCTCGGCCGCGGTGGCCGATGTCTACGCGCCGATCCGCACCGGCACCGACATCGTGTTCCTGGGTGGCCTGATCAACTACCTGCTGGCCGAGGACCGCATCCAGCACGAGTACGTGCTGAACTACACCGACATGTCGTTCCTGGTGAAGGACGAATTCGCCTTCACCGACGGCCTGTACTCGGGCTATGACCCGCAGAAGCGCAGCTACGACCGCTCCAGCTGGGACTACCTGTATGGCGACGACGGTTACGTACGCAGCGACCCGACCCTGAAGGACCCGCGCTGCGTCTACAACCTGCTCAAGCAGCACTACGCACGCTATACCGTGGAGATGGTCGAACGCATCTGCGGTACGCCCGCCGACAGCATCCGCCAGATATGGGACATGATCGCGTCCACCGCCGGCAAGGACAAGGCGATGACCATCCTGTACGCGCTGGGCTGGACGCAGCACTCCGTCGGTGCGCAGAACGTGCGCGCCGGCACGATGGTGCAGCTGCTGCTGGGCAACATCGGCGTGGCCGGCGGCGGCATGAACGCCCTGCGTGGGCATTCCAACATCCAGGGCCTGACCGACATCGGCCTGATGTCCGACCTGCTGCCGGGCTACCTGACACTGCCCAGGCAGGACGAGCAGGACTACAACGCCTACATCGCCAAGCGCACGCAGAAGCCGCTGCGCGCCAACCAGATGTCGTTCTGGCAGAACTACCCGAAGTTCCATGTCAGTCTGATGAAGTCGTGGTGGGGCGATGCCGCCACCGCCGACAACAACTGGTGCTTCGATCACCTGCCCAAGCTCGACAAGCCCTACGACATGCTGCAGGCCTACGAGCTGATGAACGAAGGCAGGATCCATGGCTACATCTGCCAGGGCTTCAACCCGCTGGCCTCGGCACCGAACAAGGGCAAGCTGATCAGCGCGTTCTCCAAGCTGAAGTTCATGGTCAGCATGGACCCGCTGGAAACCGAAACGATCGCCTTCTGGCAGAACCATGGCGCACTGAACGACGTCGACCCGAGCACCATCCAGACCGAAGTGTTCCGCCTGCCGACCACCTCGTTCGCCGAGGAGAACGGCGCGGTGGTGAACTCCTCGCGCTGGCTGCAATGGCACTGGAAGGGCGCCAACGCACCGGGCGAAGCGCGCAGCGACATCGAGATCATGTCCGAGCTGTTCCACCGCATCAAGGCGCTGTACGAGAAGGACGGCGGCGCGTGGTGGGAGCCGGTGCGCGACCTCGCCTGGAATTACGCCGACCCGAAACTGCCGACGCCGGAAGAACTGGCGATGGAGTACAACGGCAAGGCCCTGGTGGATGTGTTCGATCCGAAGGACCCGACCCGGCTGGTGCGCAAGGCCGGCGAACAGCTGGCCGCGTTCGGCGACCTGCGCGACGACGGCAGCACGTCTTCCGGCTGCTGGATCTACATCGGTGCGTGGGGGCCGACCGGCAACATGATGGCACGGCGCGACAACAGCGATCCCACCGGTATCGGCAACACGCTGGGCTGGGCCTGGGCGTGGCCCGCCAACCGCCGCGTGATGTACAACCGCGCCTCGTGCGACGTCGCCGGGCAGCCGTTCGATCCACGACGCACCCTGCTCGCCTGGAACGGCAGGAACTGGGGCAACATCGACGTGCCCGACTTCAAGGCCGATGAAGACCCGGCCGGCGGGATGGGCCCGTTCATCATGAACCCCGAGGGCATCGCCCGCTTCTTCGCCAAGGCCGGCATGGCCGAAGGCCCGTTCCCGGAACACTACGAGCCCTTCGACACGCCGTTGCGCAGCAACCCGCTGAGCCCGGGCCAGGCGCTGACGCTGAACAATCCGGCCGCGCGCGTGTTCGACAGCGACCGCGCGCAGATCGGCTCGCCGGACGAGTTCCCGCACGTGGCCACCACCTACCGGCTGACCGAGCATTTCCACTTCTGGACCAAGCACGGCAAGCTCAACGCCATCATCCAGCCGGAGCAGTTCGTAGAGATCGGCGCAGCCCTGGCCGACGAGCTGGGCATCGGCAACGGCAGTCGCGTGCGGGTCAGCTCCAAGCGTGGCCACATCGAAGCCGTGGCGATGGTGACCAAGCGCATCAAGGCACTGCAGATCGATGGCAGGACGGTGCACCAGGTGGGCGTGCCGATCCACTGGGGCTTCCTGGGTGCTGCCAAGCCCGGTTACATCGCCAATACGCTGACCAACGCCATCGGTGACGGCAATTCGCAGACGCCTGAATCGAAGTGCATCTTGGTCAAGGTCGAGAAGGTGTAGGAGACACGCCATGTCACTGCAATCGCTGGACATCATCCGCCGCTCGGCCACCACCACGCCCTCGCCGCAGGCGCGCGGTGCCCACACCGGACAGGTCGCCAAACTGATCGACGTGAGCAAGTGCATCGGCTGCAAGGCCTGCCAGGTCGCCTGCATGGAGTGGAACGACCTGCGCGACGAGGTCGGCAGCTGCGTCGGCAGCTATGACAACCCGCCGGACCTGAGCGACCAGTCGTGGACGGTCATGAAGTTCCGCGAGTACGAGGACGAGAAGGGCAAGCTGGAGTGGCTGATCCGCAAGGAGGGCTGCATGCACTGCAGCGACCCGGGCTGCCTGAAAGCCTGCCCGTCGCCGGGCGCGATCATCCAGTACGCCAACGGCATCGTCGATTTCCAGGAGGAGAACTGCATCGGCTGCGGCTACTGCGTGACCGGCTGCCCGTTCGACGTGCCGCGGATCTCCAAGAAGGACCACAAGGCCTACAAGTGCACGCTGTGCTCGGACCGCGTGGCCGTGGGCCAGGAGCCGGCGTGCGTGAAAACCTGCCCGACCGGGGCGATCACGTTCGGCAGCAAGCAGGCGATGACCGAGCACGCCGCCGGCCGCGTCGAGGACCTGAAATCACGCGGCTACGAGAATGCCGGGTTGTACGACCCGCAGGGCGTCGGTGGCACCCACGTGATGTACGTGCTGCAGCACGTGGACAAGCCCGAGCTGTACGCCGACCTGCCAAAGGACCCGCGCATCAGCCCCATGGTCGAGGTCTGGAAGGGGGTGGCCAAGCCGCTGGGCGTGCTGGCAATCGCCGCGACAGCCTTCGTGGGCTTCCTGCACTACATCGGCATCGGCCGCAACACGGTCAACGATGAGGAGGAAGAGCAGGCCGAGCACGAAGCAAAGAAGATCGAAGAGGAGCAGCGGCCATGAAGTACGCCCCGCACCCCCGCCAGATCGTGCGCTACCGCGCTCCGACCCGCATCAACCACTGGATCGTGGCGATCTGCTTCGTGCTGACCGCGCTGTCCGGCCTGGCCCTGTTCCACCCTGCGCTGTTCCCGTTGACGGCGCTGTTCGGTGGCGGGCCGTGGACACGCATCCTGCATCCCTTCGTCGGCCTGGCCATGGTGGTGGGCTTCGCCCTGCTTGCCTTGCGCATGTGGCGTGACAACCTGCCTACCGCCGACGACCGCGCATGGCTGCGCGGCATGCGCGAAGTGCTGCGCAACGAGGATGAGACACTGCCACCGGTTGGCCGCTTCAACGCCGGCCAGAAACTGCTGTTCTGGGCGATCATCGGCTGCCTTTCGGCGTTGCTGCTGACCGGCTTCGTGATCTGGCGGCAGTATTTCAGCCATCTGTTCCCGATCGGCGTGATCCGTTTTTCGGTGCTGGTGCACGCACTGTTTGGCTGGGTACTGGTATGCGCCATCGTGGTGCACATCTATGCCGCGATCTGGATCAAGGGTTCGGTGCGCGCGATGACCCAGGGCAAGGTGACCTATGGGTGGGCCTACAAGCACCATCGGCAGTGGTTCAGGGACATCCTGCGCGGGCGGCGCGGAGAGGGGTAACGGCAGGGCCTGCGGCCCTGCACCCGCCGGATCAACGTCAACGTCAACGTCAAAAGCAGGTTGCCGCCGGATGGCGGGGTGGGTCCCGCTGCTGTTGGTGGGTGTCGACCTTGGTCGACACGATGAACACGGCAACAACCGATGGGATCAGATCCGTTTTCCTTTGGAAAACGGATCTGACCCCGACCTTTCAGGTGGCCGGCAACACGCTGGACGCCAGCGTCGACAACGGCGAGGATGGAGGCTGGTTCTTCCGGCTGGCCCCGCATGGCGCAACGCATCCTTGAACCCGGTGAGATCGAGACGCTGGCCTCGCGCGATGTCCCGCGCATCATCCTGCCGGATGCCGCCTCGCTGTTCGGCGGACGTGCGGACCGGCTGCGCAGCCTGGCCGGACGCAGTGCCATCGGTGGCTACCTGCAGCT
Organism: Stenotrophomonas sp. GD03680; assembly: GCF_029844625.1. Lineage (NCBI taxonomy): Bacteria > Pseudomonadati > Pseudomonadota > Gammaproteobacteria > Lysobacterales > Lysobacteraceae > Stenotrophomonas > Stenotrophomonas sp. GD03680. Next base: position 46,067 of record NZ_JAOCKC010000020.1, read on the forward strand.
GCTGGCGGCACTGGCCGATGCGCAACAGGCGCTGCTGGACGAACTGACGACGCAGCAACGCGAGGCGCTGCAGGCGCAGGCCCGCGCGCAGCAGTCGAGCGCGGCGGCCAGCGCCGGCATGCCATTGCGGCCCGCCAACACACTTCAGCTCGATGGCCGATGGCGCGACTGGTTGCGCGCGCTGTGCCGGCACTGCGCCGATGAAGCCGGGCTGCCTGCGGAGACCCGACAGGAACTGCAACGGGTTGCCGCGGCCGCTGACGCCTGGCTGGATGCACAGGCGCATGCGGTGCTGGAGCGCGACGACGCACCGTCGCTGGACGCGGTCGCTGCCCTGCTGGTGATGAACGCGCTGCAGGTGTACTGGGCCGTACTCGCGGCCAGCTTCCGCCCCACCGACCTGAAACCGCTTGCCGATGCACCCGGGCTGTGCCCGCTGTGCGGCTCGTTGCCGGTGGCCAGTGTGGTGCAGGCGCGCCCACCCTACGCCTCCTACCGCTATCTGTCGTGCTCGCTGTGCGCCTGCCAGTGGCACTACGTGCGCGTGCAGTGCAGCCAATGCGGCGCGGCCGGCAAGGACATCGCCTATCGCGCGCTGGCCGAGGTCGACGGCGATGCAGGCGAGGTGGTGCGTGAAGGCGCGATCCGCGCCGAGACCTGCGATCACTGCCACAGCTACCGCAAGATTCTGTATCTGGAGAAGGATCCGGCGCTGGAGCCGGTCGCCGACGACCTCGGCACGCTGGCGCTGGATCTGTTGCTGGGCGAGGAAGGCTACATGCGCGCCAGCCAGAATCCGCTGCTCTGGCAGTCCGACGGCGACTGAACCGATGCCTCGCGTGCACGCCCCCACCGCCCCGGCCAGCGCCCTGCCCTCGCTGGACCGCCTGCTGCGCCTGCCGGCGTTGTCGACGCTGATCAGGGACCACGGCCGCAGCCGCATCGCCCATCTGCTGCGCGAGCACGTGCAGGGGTTGCGCGAGCGCAGCGGCTGCGGCCAGCTGTCACCGGAACAGCTGCAGCGGGCCGTCGCGGAACCCGGCGTGGTCGCGGCCCTGCAGTCGGCGCTGGCAGCCGATGCACGCCTGGATCTGCGGCCGGTATTCAACCTCACCGGCACGGTGCTGCATACGAATCTCGGCCGCGCGCTGTTGCCGGACGCCGCGGTACGCGCAGTGACCCGCGCGATGACGGCGCCGGTGGATCTGGAATTCGACATCGCCCTGGGCCGTCGGGGGGACCGCGATGCGCGCGTGCGGGCACTGGTCTGCGAACTGACCGGCGCCGAAGCGGCGACCGTGGTCAACAACAACGCAGCAGCAGTCCTGTTGCTGCTCAACAGCCTGGCCAATCGCCGCGAGGTAATCGTGTCGCGGGGCGAACTGGTGGAAATCGGCGGCGCCTTCCGAATTCCCGATGTAATGCGCAGCGCCGGTGCGCGGCTGCGCGAAGTGGGCACCACCAACCGCACCCATCCGGCCGACTTCGACAGCGCCATCGGCACGCGCACCGCGCTGCTGATGGAAGTGCACGCCAGCAACTACGCCATCACCGGCTTCACCGCCAAGGTCGATACTGCACGGATGGCATCGATCGCGCACGGGCACGGGCTGCCACTGGCGGTGGACCTTGGCAGTGGCAGCCTGTGCGACCTGTCTGCCCACGGTCTACCGCGCGAACCTACAGTGCAGGAGACGCTGGCGGCGGGCGCCGACCTCGTCTCGTTCAGCGGCGACAAGCTGCTCGGTGGACCGCAGGCCGGGATCATTGCCGGCCGCGCCGACCTCATCGCACGCATCAACCGCAATCCGCTCAAGCGCGCCCTGCGTATGGACAAGATGGGCCTGGCCGCGCTGGAAGCGGTACTGGCGCTGTACCGCGAACCGGAACTGCTGCCGCAGCGGCTGCCGACCCTGCGCACGCTGTCCCGCGAACAGGCAGACATCCATGCGCAGGCACAGCGCCTGCTGCCTTCCGTGCAGCAGGCGCTGGCCGCGCATTACGCGGTTGAAGCGGTGCCGATGTACAGCCAGGTCGGCAGTGGCGCGCAGCCACAGGCGCAACTGGCCAGCGCCGGCCTGCGCATCCGCGTCGCTGCAGCTGCCGGGTTGGACCGTCTGGCCAAGCGCCTGCGCGGCCTGCCACGGCCGGTGCTCGGGCGCATTGCCGAGGATGCGCTGTGGCTTGACCTGCGCGGGCTTGAGTACGGGGATGAGGCTGCTTTCCTCGCCCAGTGGAGCGCGCTGCAGGCATGATCGTCGGTACCGCCGGGCATATCGACCATGGCAAGACCAGCCTGGTGCGGGCACTGACCGGCATCGAAACCGATCGCCTGCAGGAAGAGCGCGCGCGCGGCATCTCCATAGAACTGGGGTATGCCTATGTGCCGGTGGAGGCCGCACGCGGAGAGGGGCCTCCGGCGATGCTGGGCTTCGTCGATGTGCCAGGTCACGAGCGCTTCGTGCACACGATGGTGGCCGGTGCCACCGGCATCGAGGTGGCGCTGCTGGTGATCGCCGCCGATGACGGCGTGATGCCGCAGACCCGTGAGCATCTGTCGATCCTGCAGCTGCTGGGTGTGGACCGCGCTGCAGTGGCATTGACCAAGATCGACCGTGTGGATGCGGCGCGCATTGCCGAGGCAGAAGCGGAGATCGTTGCCCTGCTGGCCGGCACACCGCTGCAGGGGTCTGCAGTATTCGCCTGCAACAGCACCGACAGCGCGGATGCCGGCATCCATGCGCTGCGCGCCCACCTGCATGCGTGGGCCGCCGCTAACGACAGCCGCCGGACGGCCCAGCGCCGCAGCGAGCTGTTCCGCATGCCGGTGGATCGCGTGTTCTCGCTGGCCGGTCACGGCACACTGGTCACCGGCGCGGTACAGGGCGGCGTGGCCGCGGTCGGCGCGCATCTGCAGTTGATGCCGACCGCCATCGACGTGCGCATCCGCAGCATCCATGCGCAGAACCAGGCCAGTGGACAGGCTGCCGCGGGACAGCGCTGTGCCCTGAACCTGGCCGCCATCGCCCGCGACGGCATCACCCGCGGCGACTGGATCGCCGATCCGCGCGCGCTGCAGGCCACCACCCGCGTCGACGTACGCCTTCGCCTTGCGGCACAGGTGCGGCCCCTGCGCGACTGGACACCGCTGCACATCCACTGGGGCACGATGCACCGGCAGGCCCATGTGGTGCTGCTGGAGGATGAAGACAGTGGCAACGGCCAGCTGGTGCAGCTGGTGTTCGATGCCCCGGTCTGCGCGATGTGCGGCGACCGCTTCATCGCCCGCGATTCGGCTGCAGCGCATACGCTGGGCGGCGGCACCGTGCTCGATCCCGATCCACCGCAACGACGTCGGCGCAGCCCGGCACGCCGGGCGTGGTTGGCAGCCCTGGAGCAACTGGCCGCAGGCACGGGAATCGGCCCGCTGCTGCAGCAGGCACCGGCCGGCATCGCGCTGGCCGCACTGCAACGCTACTGCCGGCGTGAGGCCGCACAGATCGATCTCCCTGCAGATGCCCGGCGCATCGCCACCCGCGAGGACACGGTGATCATCCTCGCCTCGCACTGGCAGGCGCTGCGCGAACAGGTGATCCGCTCGCTGCATGACTGGCACGAGCGACGGCCGGACGAGCCCGGTGTCGACAGCGGGCGCCTGCAGCGCAGCACCCTGCCCGCGCTCTCGACCAGTCTCTGGAACGCGCTGCTGCAGGACCTGTTCGACGATGGCGCGTTGCAGCGCGTGGGCGCGTGGTGGCGGCTGCCAGGCCACGACCATGCGCCGCCGGAACGCGAGCGCGCGCTTCTCGAACGCGTGCTCCCGCGTCTGGATGCCGGTGGTTTCGATCCGCCCTGGGTGCGCACGCTTGCGGCCGATCTCGGCTTCGCCGAGGAGGAGATGCGTGCGGTCCTGCGTCGCGCCGCAGCGCGCGGCGAGCTGTTCCAGGTGGTGCCGGACCTGTTCTACGCACCGGCCCGCATCGACGCGCTGGCGGCAACGGTCGCCCGGCTGTCACAGGCAACCGGCATGGTGGATGCTGCAGCATTCCGCGATGCCATCGGCCTGGGCCGCAAGCGCAGCATCCAGATCTTGGAGTTCTTCAATCGCGTTGGCTACACTCGACGCGTCGGTGACCAGCATCGGCCGCGCGGCGACCTGCAATGGAACACCGCCCACGGTTGACTGCACCGGTACCGCCGTACCTTCGGAAGGCATGCGCATCCGGGCATGCGGCTGGGCTTCAAACCCAGCAGGGGGCGTCGATCGCTCCCTGGTAGGTTCGACTCCTGCTGCCTTCCGCCATTCGTGTTCCTGCAGGAGATGCCGGCATGGCCTCGCATGTGCAGTCCCCACTCCCCCCGTCGGCCGAGGCTCCGCAGCGATTGACGTCGCTGGCCCACGGCGGCGGTTGTGGCTGCAAGATCGCACCCGGCGTGCTGGCCGAACTGCTGCGGGGCACCCCGGCGTTCCCTGCGCCGGCCGAACTGCTGGTCGGCCGCGAGACCAGTGACGATGCCGCGGTCTACCGGCTTGATGATCGCCAGGCGATCGTCGCCACCACCGACTTTTTCATGCCGATCGTCGATGACCCGTTCGACTTCGGCCGCATCGCCGCCACCAATGCGCTGTCGGACCTGTATGCGATGGGCGCGCGGCCGCTGTTCGCACTGGCCATCGTCGGCATGCCCATCAATACGCTGCCACAGGACACGATCCGCGGCATCCTGCAGGGCGGCGAACGTGCCTGTGCCGACGCCGGCATCGTGGTGGCCGGGGGCCACAGCATCGACTCGGTGGAGCCGATCTATGGCCTGGCCGCGATCGGCGTGCTGGATCCGCAGCGGCTCAAGCGCAATGCCGATGCCCGCGCCGGCGATGTGCTGGTGCTGGGCAAGCCATTGGGCGTGGGCGTGTATTCGTCGGCGCTGAAGAAAGAAGTGCTGAATGCCGAGGGCTACCGGCAGATGGTCGAGTCGACCACCCGCCTGAACAGCGTGGGCCTGCCCCTTGCCGCGCTGGACGGCGTGCATGCCATGACCGACGTCACCGGCTTCGGCCTGCTCGGCCACCTGCTGGAAGTGTGCCGCGCCAGTGGCGTGGCCGCCGAAGTGGACAGTGCACAGGTGCCTCTGCTGCCGCAGACCCTGGATCTGCTGCAACGTGGCTGCGTTACCGGCGCATCCAACCGCAACTGGGCCTCGTATGGCGGCCAGGTGCATTTCGCCGAAGGCGTGGCCGCCCACTGGCAGCCACTGCTGACCGACCCGCAGACCAGCGGCGGCATGCTCGTATCCTGCGCAGCGGACGCCGTGGATGCGGTGAAAGCCGTTTTTGCCGGCGCCGGGTTTGCCCAAGCCGCGGTGATCGGCCACCTGCTGGCGGGGCCTGCCGGCGTCAGCGTGCGCTGAAACGATGAGGGCGCCCGAAGGCGCCCCGCAGCATCACTCGATGTTCTGCACCTGCTCGCGGATCTGGTCGATCAGCACCTTCAGCTCGACCGCGGCATTGGACGTGCGGCTGTCCACCGACTTCGAGCCCAGCGTGTTGGCTTCGCGATTGAACTCCTGCAGCAGGAAGTCCAGGCGGCGGCCGACCGGCTCGCGCTGCGTGAGCACGCGGCGGATCTCGACGATGTGGCTCGACAGGCGGTCCAGCTCCTCATCCACATCCAGCTTCTGCAGCCACAGCACCAGCTCCTGCTCAGCGCGGCCGGGATCGACCGGATGCGGCAGATCGGCCAGGCGCGCAGCCAGCTTGGCACGCTGGCCATCACGGATGGCGGGAATCAGCGTGCGGACGTCACCCGCGATGCGCTCGATGCCATCCACGCGCTCGGCAATGGCCGCGGCGAGCTTGCCGCCCTCGCGCTCGCGGGCCTCGACGAATCCGTCCAGCACCTGATCCAGCAAGGCCAGCGCCTCGACCTGCAGGGCCGCCGCATCGGTGGCCTCGCCTCGGGTCACACCCGGCAGCTGCAGCAGATCGGTGAAGCTCACCTGCAGGTTGGGAAAATCCGACGTCAGGCGGTGGGCCAGATGCCCGAGCTGGCCCAGCAGGGCCTCATCGACCTGCAGATTCCCCGCCGCGTCCGGCGCACGCAGTCGCAGCACCAGATCCAGCTTGCCGCGGCTCAGGCGCGCGGCGATGCGCTCGCGCAGCTGCGGCTCCAATGCCCGCAGTTCTTCAGGCAGGCGGGTGCCGACCTCCAGGAAGCGGTGGTTGACCGAGCGCAGCTCGCAGCCCAGCGTGCCCCACGGGGTGACCCGCTCGCCACCCGCGTAGGCGGTCATGCTTCGAATCATGGAATGTGTCCGGTGCGTGCAAAGGGGGAATGGTACCCTAGCGCTCTCACCAGAGCCCTCCTGCCCGCCCCGTGAAGGTCGCGGGCATGGCGGCGTACTCCCCGCCCTTACGGAACCCGCATCATGTCCGATTCCCGCCCCAGTGGCCGCCAGCCCGACCAGCTCCGCCCGGTCGTCATCCAACGCGGCTTCACCCGCCACGCCGAAGGCTCGGTACTGGTGTGCTTCGGTGAAACCCGCGTGCTGTGCACGGCCAGCGTCGAGAACCGGGTTCCGGGCTTCCTGCGCGGCAAGGGCGAAGGCTGGGTGACCGCCGAGTACGGCATGCTGCCGCGCGCCACCCACACCCGCAGCGACCGTGAAGCGGCGCGTGGCAAGCAGGGCGGCCGCACGCTGGAGATCCAGCGCCTGATCGGCCGCAGCCTGCGCGCCTGCGTGGACCGCAATGCCCTCGGCGAACGCACCATCACCCTGGACTGCGACGTGCTGCAGGCCGACGGCGGCACCCGCACCGCGGCCATCACCGGCGCCTACGTGGCCCTGGTCGACGCCGTGAACGTGCTGATCAAGCGCGGCGAGATCAAGCGCAACCCGATCCTGGGTGCGGTGGCAGCGGTGTCGGTGGGCGTTTACCGCGGCACTCCGGTGCTGGACCTGGACTACGCCGAAGACAGCGACTGCGACACCGACATGAACGTGGTGATGAACGATGGCGGTGGCTTCATCGAGCTGCAGGGCACTGCCGAAGGCCATGCCTTCCGCCGCGATGAACTGGACGCGCTGCTGGGACTGGCCGAAAAGGGCGTGAACGAACTGCTGGCCGCACAGCAGGCGGCGCTGTCGGCATGAACCGGCGCCTTGCCCTGACCACCCTGGTGGTGGCCGACTATGACGAGGCCATCGCCTGGTATACCGGCAAGCTCGGCTTCGCACTGCTGGAGGACATCGACCAGGGCCACAAGCGATGGGTCGTGGTCGGACCGACCGACGGCAGCGCCGCCGCCCTGCTGCTGGCGCGCGCCAGTGACGAGGAACAGCGCAGCCGCATCGGCAACCAGACCGGTGGGCGCGTTGCGTTCTTCCTCAACACCGACGACTTCCACCGCGACCATGCGGCGATGCTGGCCGCCGGGGTGGAGTTCCTGGAATCGCCGCGCGAAGAACCCTATGCAACGGTCGCGGTGTTCCGCGATCTGTATGGCAACACCTGGGACCTGCTGGAGCCCCGTCAATGAAGAAACTGGTACTGGCCAGCCACAACGCCGGCAAGCTGGTGGAGATGCAGGAGATCCTTGCCGACCTGCCGCTGCAGATCACCTCGGCCGCCGAACTGGGCCTGGGCGACGTCGACGAGACCGGCCTGACCTTCGTCGAGAACGCGCTGCTGAAGGCGCGCGCGGCCTGCGAAGCGACCGGCCTGCCGGCGCTGGCGGATGATTCGGGGCTGATCGTCGATGCGCTCGGCGGCGCACCCGGCCTGTACAGCGCGCGCTATGCCGGCCACCCGACCAATGCCGCCGCCAACAACGCCAAGCTGCTGGACGCGATGGCCGACATCCCCGATGGCCAGCGCAGCGCCCGCTTCTATGCGGTGATCGTGCTCCTGCGCCACGCCACCGACCCGCAGCCGCTGATCTGCGAGGGCCGCTGGGAAGGGCAGATCATCCGCGAACTGCGTGGCACGAACGGTTTTGGCTACAACCCGGTATTCCTGGACACCACCCACGGCCTGACTGCTGCGGAAATGGAGCCGGCCCTGAAGAACGCCATCAGCCACCGTGCCATTGCCCTGCAGCAGCTCAAGCAGCAGCTGGCGACGCTGTACTGAAGCCATCCGATCGAACCAGGGAAGCCGGCCAGCGGCCGGCACTACCGATGAAGCCCATGCCGCACGCCCACGACCACTGCAACCACCTGCCCGGCGAAGCCTGCTCCGCTGACCACGACAGCCCACCGCGACTGGTGCCACCGCCGCTGTCGTTGTACGTGCACCTGCCGTGGTGCGTGCGCAAATGCCCGTACTGCGATTTCAACTCGCACCAGGCCAAGGGCGAGCTGCCGTTCGAGGCCTACATCGATGCACTGCTGCGCGACCTGGACCAGGACCTGCCGCTGGTCTGGGGCCGGGTGGTGCACAGCGTGTTCTTCGGTGGTGGCACGCCCAGCCTGTTCCCGCCGGAGGCGATCGATCGCTTCCTGCAGCAGGCCAGCGCCCGCCTGCGCTTCGCGCCGAACGCCGAGATCACGCTGGAAACCAATCCCGGCACCGCCGAGCATGGCCGCTTCGACCGCTACCGCGCGGCTGGCGTGAACCGCCTGAGCTTCGGCATCCAGAGCTTCGACGACGAAGCGCTGAAGCGGCTGGGCCGCATCCACGACAGTGGCGAAGCCGAGCGTGCGGTGAAGATGGCCCAGGATGCGGGGTACGACAATTTCAACATTGACCTGATGTACGCACTGCCCGAGCAGACGCTGGCCGGTGCTGAATCGGACCTCGAGCGCGCCTTTGCACTGCAGCCGGCGCACATCTCGCACTACCAGCTGACCCTGGAACCGAACACGGTGTTCTTCGCGCGCCCGCCGCAGGGCATTCCCGATGAAGACAACGCCTGGGACATGCAGGAACACTGCCAGGCGCTGCTGGCGCAGGCCGGCTTCGGCCAGTACGAGGTCAGCGCCTACGCGCGCCCCGGCCGGCAGAGCGCGCACAATCTGAACTACTGGCGCTTCGGCGATTACCTGGGCATCGGCGCCGGTGCACACGGCAAGATCAGTTCCGGCGCCGAAGAGCACGTGCTGCGGCGCTGGAAGCTCAAGCATCCGCAGGCCTACCTGAACAGCGCTGGCACCCCGGCGTCGTTCGGTGGCGATGACGTGATCACGCCCGCGCGGCTTCCGTTCGAGTACATGCTCAACCTGCTGCGCCTGCACGAGGGCTTCAGCCTGCGTGATTTTGAATCGCGCACCGGCCTGCCGCGCAGCGTGCTCGACGCACCGCTGGCCGAGGCCGTGCAGCGCGGCTGGCTGGAGACGGCCGATGGCCAGGTCCGCCCGACCGAACTGGGCCGCCGTTTCACCAATGATGTGGTGA
>NZ_JAOCKC010000021.1:0-53531 GCF_029844625.1 Stenotrophomonas sp. GD03680
CTCGCCAGTGATTCGGCCTGCAGGCGCTCGTAGATGTCGAACTCATCGTTCACCGGCACGCCCAACGCCTGCTCGAACGCTTCGCGGTTGGCATGTGCGGCATAGGCGCGCTGCTCTTCGCCACCCAGGTTCGACTGGAAGATGCCTGCGGCGCTGACCGGCAGGAAATCCTCGTAGACGATCGGGTCGGCCACCACCAGCCCCGCCGCGATCAGGGCTTCCGCCGGCAGGTCACCAATCCCGCCAGGCGCGGCGCGGCCGGCCTCGGTCAGCTGGTAGCGGAAGTAGCCCAGACCCTCGCGGCGCAGGGTGTCATGGTCGTCCGGGAACGCTGCGAACGCTGCCAGCAGGCGCTGGCCATAGTCGCCACCGGTACTGCCGGCACCTTCGCTGTTGCGCGCCTGCGCCAGCAGCTGGTCGTACAGCGCGCGCCCCTTCGGCGTCAGGGCCAGGCCACGCTGCTCGATCTCGCCGAACCGCGCGGTGTGGGTGCCGGCATCACCGCCCTGCTCATCGGGGAAATGCACGGCTTCTTCCAGCGCTTTGAAACTGGTCTGCCGCAGCAGGATCGGACAGGCGCGGCGCGGCGGACCTTCGATGACCGCCTTGGCGGCCATCCCCTGCTCGATCATCGCCGCCTGCGCGGCATCGATGTCCAGCGTGCGCGGGGTCAGGTGGTTGATGTGCGGGCCACGGAAGCTGACCACGTCGGCCACCAGCCGGTGTGCCTGGTGCAGCGCATGGTAGGTCGGCAGGTCGACGGTGGCGTCACCGTGCCAGCGGAAGGTCTCCAGCGCCTCCGCCACGAAGCGCTCGGCGTCGTGCTGCGACAGCCCGCCATCGCGCTCGGCCTGGTCGATCAGGGCCAGGGCGGCATCGGTGAAGATGCGGCGGCGGGCCAGGATCTGTGCCGACTGCGCACGCAGGACCTCGTCCTCGATCAGTTCCAGGCGCAGCAGCGAGGTGAACACGCGGAACGGATTCTGCGCCAGCGCCGCACCGGTGAGCGGGCGAAACGCGGTGGAATGCACCGGCACACCGGCCACCGACAGGTCGTAGTAGCCGACCGGAAACATGCCCATCACCGCGAACAGGCGGCGCAGGGTGGCCAGCTCCTGCACGGTGCCGACGCGGATCGCGCCGTGCCGCTCCTCGTCCAGCCGGCCGCGCTCATCGTTGCGCTGCAGCTGCGCAGCCAATGCAGGGTCCTGCGCCAGCACCTGCGCGTTGATCCGCTCCACCAGTTCCACCAGCGTGCCGTACAGCGGCACTTCGGTGCGGTACATGCGGGACATGGCCTGGGCGAACAGGCGGCGGATCACATCAGGCGAAACGAAAGAGGCGCTCATCAGTCACTCGATTACGGGAACGGGGAACAGCTCGGACCCGTATTGTCGCCGGAGCGCGGGGCCGGCGGCGATATGCAGAGCAGCATGGAGCGGACCGGCGCTACCGGTTGAGCTGGCGCTTCAGGGTGGCATCCAGGGTGATCGGCCGGTCCCAATGCTCATAGCTGGCCACGATGGCGTGGCGCACGGCGCGGTAGTGCAGGTTGTCCGGTGCCTTGGGCATCCGCTTCACCACGGCCTGCCAGCCGCCGGCCGGGTCACGGCTGAAGGCACGCACGCTGTCGCGGCAGGTCTGGCCGCTGGCCTTGGCCCAGAAGCAGGCGAAGTACAGATCACCCGCCTGCCAGCCGTGGGTGCTGAACAGCGCGCTGACATAGCCACGCGGCACATCGGCATAGCGCGAGACCTCGTCGAGGAAGGCATCGGGGTAGCGCTCGGCGTAGTGGTTGATGTCGCGCAGCTGGGCGTCGATCCAGCGGTCGCCGGTGTCCACCTCATAGGCCGCCGAGCGTTCGGCCGTCTGCTGTGCCAGCACGGTGGCCGGCGCCAGCAGCAGGAGCATCAGCAGCGTGAGCAGGCGAGCATTCATGCCCCGATTCTGCCGCAGCCGTCGCGCCCTGTCAGGCCGCGACGCTGGCCTTGGCTTCGATCGCGGCCAGTGCGGCCGGCCAGTCCCAGGCGGTATCGGCGCTGACCATGCGCGGCTCGTCGTCGGCCACGCCATGCTGGGTCTCATGCGCCCAGGTGACCGCATAGGGCGTATGGATGCCCCAGCCCCCCAGCGTGACCACCGGCTCGATGTCCGAGCGCAGCGAATTGCCGACCATCACGAAGCGCTCGATCGGCAGGTCGAACTCGGCCAGCACGCGGGCATAGGTTGCCGGGTCCTTCTCCGAGACGATCTCGATGCGCGGGAACAGTTCATGCAGCCGGGCAACGTTGATCTTCGCTTCCTGGTGGAACAGGTCGCCCTTGGTGATCAGCACCACCGGATAGTGCTCGGCGATGGCCGCCACCGATTCACGCACACCGTCGATCAGCTCGACCGGATGGCGCAGGGTGTCGTGGCCGATATCGAGGATGCGCTGGATGTCCCTGGCCTCGATGCGCTGGCCGGTGATGTCGATGGCCGCCTCGATCATCGACAGCGCCATGCCTTTCACGCCGTAACCGAACACACCCAGGTTGCGCTGCTGCACTTCCAGCAGGTGACGGGCGGTCTGGGTGTCGTGCACGTCGATGTAGCGCGACAGCAGGTCAAGGTAGTTCTGCTCGGCCTTGCGGTAGTAGTCCTCGCTCTTCCACAGCGTGTCGTCACCGTCAAAACCGACCAGGCCGATGGCGCGCGCGGGCGCAGGCGTGGAGGTGTTCATCGGACAAGGATACAGGCGCGGCGAGGGCGAAAAAAACCCGGGCGGCTGGCGCCGCCCGGGTACCCATGCACCGGTTGTCCCGAATCAACGGTGGATCAGCGGCCCTGTGCGGCGCCGCCGGCACCGGCCTGCTGGGCGGCCACATAGGCCTTGTACTCATCGGCGCTCAGCTCGCCGTCCTTGTTGGCATCGGCCTGGTCGAACACCTGGGCAAGCCCGGCGTTGACCTGTGCCTCGGACTTGCTGATGGTGCCGTTGCCGTCGGTATCGATGCTGGCCCAGGTCTGGCCGCCGCCGCTGGCCTGCGCCGACGCGGCCGCCGCTGCGTCAGTGGCCTGGTTCGCGGCCTGGCCTGCCTGCGCGGCGGCCTGCTGGGCCTGCGCTGCATCATTCTGCGCCTGTGCGGCCTGCTGCTGCGCGGTCTGTGCCATGGCCGGAATGGCCAGTACGCTGCCGGCGGCGACAATCAGGGCGATCAGGGGCTTGCGGTTGCGAATGGTCATCAGGGATGTCTCCTTGGGGTGGTGTTGCGCGGCCTGTTGTTTCCGCACGGCACCTACCCTGCCACCCCGTTTCTGAATCGATTTTGCGCCGCGACCGTCATCCACACGCGCGGTTAACCACTGCCCGGCGTGCATGCATTAGCGCGGTGGTTAGGGTGGAGTGATCGGCCCATAAGGCGAACATTCAACGCCCTTGGATTTAACCCGCAGGCAACGAAAAACCTGCGTCATTCGACGTTCTGGGACGATGACCGCGAACTGAACAACACCCATCCCAGCGCCACACCGGCGAGCGCTCCGGCAATCTCCAGCACCACGCGGCTGCCGAGTTCGTTCGGATCGTGGATGGTGGCCAGGAACAACCGCGCATACAGCGGCGACTCCAGCCGCACGATTCCCATGTAGAAGAGCTTCCATGCATCGATGCCGGCCGAGATCACCACGGCGATGACGCACGACCAGCCGATGGCATGGCCTACCGTCCAGTGCAGCAGGCGGCACAGCCGATGCCAGAGCAGGTACACCAGCAGGCCAACCAGCAATGCGATGGCGCCAGCTTCCAGGGTACCGAGCAGGCCGAAATGCAGGGGAAGATTCATCGGGTGCGCAGGAGGGGAAAGGCGGCCAGTGTACGACGGAGGGTCTCGGCGGCGCGGACCCGCCGGTGCTGCTATCGAACGGGCACGTCGTAGGCGGTCATCGGGTCCGGCTCGGGCTGCAGCGTGTAGTGCCACCACTCCTGCGCATAGTTGCTGAAGCCATGCCGGGCCATCGCCTGCAGCAGACGGGCACGGTGGGCCCGCTGTGCGTCATTGAGTCCCTCGGCCGCGGTGTGCGCCCGCGGACCGAAGAAATCGAAATCGGTGCCCATGTCCAGCGGCGTGCACGTGTCGCGCCGGCACGCCAGCAGGCCGACGTCCACGGTGGCGCCGCGACTGTGGCCCGAGCGCTCGGCGATGTAGCCTTCGCTCAACAGCTGCGGCTTTTCCAGATCCGGATACTGCAGTGACTTGCGTGACTGCTCCGCGGGGTCATGTGCCCAGGCCACGAACGCCTGCACCGCGCGCACCGGGCGATAGCAGTCGTAGATGCGCAGAGCGAAGCCCTGCGCGCGCAGATCCGCTTCGACCCGTGCCAGTGCGGTCGCGACCGGCGCCAGCAGATAACAGGCCGGCGCTTCATAGCCAGGCACGCGTGCGCCCGTGAAGTTGCCGGCGCCGGCATAGCGGATGTCCAGCTCGATTCCCGGCGACACCGTGCGGATCTCCACCAGCCCGGCCTGCGACGCATCGGTGGCCGACGATAGGCGCGGCGCCTCACTGGCGTGCGCGGGGCTCGCCAGTGCAGTCGCCAGTGCGAGTGAAATGCAGATCCTGGAAGTCATAGCTGAAGTCGATGTCCGGGTCGATCGCGCGCAGTTGCAGGGGCGGCACCGGGCCATCGCCGGGCTGCAGCCACGCCTGCGCGTCCTCACCCAGCGTATCCCAACGCAGCAGCCAACGCTGCTGCAGCTGCATCACCCGGGCCTGCAGGCGAGGCGATTTCTCCACGCGGAACCGCAGGCCGTCGGGGCCTGGGCACAGCCAGGCGGTTCCCAGCCACGGATCCGCATAGCGGCCCTGCCACTGCGGCAAGGCCGTGCCGGATACGGCGCGCGCACGTTCCGTCGAAGGCGCCACATGCCCCTGCGCACGCTTGGACGCCTGCGCGCGCTCCAGTTCATCGAGGTAGTCGGCGGCACGCCTGCGGTCCTGCGGCGCGGTGTACGCCTTCAGCATCGACTGCATCAGCGCCGTACGTGCCTGCTCGCCCTCGCCATTGATCAGGATCACCACGCCGATGCCACGGTCGGGCAGCAGGGCCAGCGACGAATACATGCCGGACAGGGTGCCGGTATGCGCCACCTTCCAGTGGCCATCGATGTCCGACAGGCGCCAGCCGTAGCCATAGCCATGGACGTGTGCGTTGTCCCAGCGCCGCTGCATGTCACCCAGCGGCATCGGCATGTGCAGCGTCCACAGCGCGCGCCGCTGTGGCGTGTCCAGCCAGTCCGGCACCAGGTCGGGATCCAGCAGCACCTGCATCCAGCGCGTCATGTCGCGCAGCGAGCAGCGGATGCCACCGGCCGCCATCGATGGCAGATCGGCGCTGATCTCACCGTCGGCGTTGACCACCGTCGTGCGGCCGTCGCGCCGCGCGTGCGGCTGGGCGACGTTGCCGACGTCACGCACCGACCAGCGACCGACCTGGCAACGGGCCATGCCCAGCGGCTCAAACACCTGCTCGCGCATCAGCTGGTCATAGGGCTTGCCCCCTGCGGCAGCAGCCACTTCACCGGCGACCACGTACATCAGGTTGTCGTAGGCATAGCCGCTGCGGAAGCTGATGACGGGTTTCAGATGCGCAAGCCCGGCGATGATGTCGGCGCGGGTGAAGGCATTGGGCTCGGGCCACAGCATCAGGTCACCGGCGCCCAGCCCCAGGCCACTGTTGTGGATCAGCAGATCACGCACCTGCATCTGCTGCCCCACCCAGGCGTCGTGCATGCGGAAGCCGGGCAGATGCCGCTGCACGGGGTCATCCCAGCGCAGCCGGCCCTGCTGCACCAGCCGTGCCAGCAGCGCGGCGGTCATCGCCTTGCTGTTGGAGGCGATCTTGAACAGCGTGTCCTCATCAATGCGACCGCCATCACCCCGCATGCCTTCGGCATGGCGGTACACCACCTGTCCCTGGTCCACCACCGCCACCGCCATCCCAGGCAGGTGCTCGCGTGCGACAACGGTGGCGATATCGGCATCGAAGCGCGCGGGCTCCGCCAGCGCAGCAGGCGAGGCGGCAAGTGCAGCAAGGACGATCAGCTGAAGCACAGGCCCGCTCCCTTGTGTCATTGCCCGCGCCGCCCCTTCGAGCGGCGCGGGCACACCGTCAGTAGCTCCAGGTCACCGTCAGCTGCGCATAGCGCGGCGACTGGAAGCCGGTGCCATAACGATACAGCGGGTTCGGCGTACCGATGCTGTCCTGCGGTTCGTAGTCCTGGTCCACCGTCACCACGCGCTGCTGGTTCAGTACGTTGTACACCGCCAGCTTCAGGCGCAGGTCGGTGGGGATCGGCACCTTGTACGACACGCTGACGTCGAGGTCGTAGGTCCACGGCGTGCGGCCATCGCCACCGCGCGGGGAATGCACGAACACGCGCTCGGACGGCACACTCGCCTGGCAGTTGGAGACGCACACGTAATAGCTGTGGAAGTCGGTGTCGTCGAACGGATTGCCGGCGCCGAAGCGGGTGATCGGGCTGCCCGACTGCACGCCCAGCGTCGCCGCCACGCTCAGGTTCTCGGTCAACGCATAGCTGCCACGGAACTTGAACTGATGCCGCCGGTCATTGGCCAGGTAGCCATAGCCGCCGTAGTTCACCCAGGGGTTGTCGAAGTTCTCGGTACGACCGGCATCGGCGAAGTCGGTATCGGAGTTGACCGGGCCTTCGGCGTTGCCACGGCCGTAGGCCAGCGTATAGGACGCATTGAAGCCCCACTTGCCATCCCAGGCGCGATCGACCTGCAGCTCCAGCGCCTTGTAGTCGCGCTTGGGCTTCACCCAGCCGCGCTGGCCAACATAGTTGCCGTCATCGTCATACAGCGCCCAGCCTTCCTTCGACGTATCGATGCTGATCCAGCCATCGTTGCTGCCGTCGCAGTTGGTATCGCCCCAGACGGTATTGCTGCGCCCGGGATTGCCCATGATCCAGACGCTGTCGATGGCACCGCACTGGCCGGTGGCGGTGATGTTCATGTCATCGATCGCGTTGTGCAGGCGCCGATAGGTCACGCTGGCACCGACCGACCAGGCTTCGTTGATCATCTGCTGGAAGCCGAGGATCGCCTCGTCCTGGTAGACCGGGTCCATGTCCCGGTTCACTTCGGCACGCAGGTCCGGCACGCTGCCATCACCCTGCGAATTGTCGACCGGCCCGATCTGCGCCCCCAGGTTCGGCACGTTGTTGGCGGCACCGCTATAGCCGAGGAATTCGTACCAGGTGCGTTCGTCCAGGAAGCCACCGGCCTGCTTGATGTTGATGACGTTGGCCACCGGCAGGAAGTAACGGCCAAGGTTGCCGAACACCTTGGTGGTGCCATCACCGCGCACGTCCCACGCGAAGCCCAGGCGCGGGGCCAGCATGTCGTCGATCTTGATGTAGCTGCTGCCGTCGCCGCCCTTGTTGTCGAAGGCTTCCAGGCGCAGGCCCATGTTCAGCAGCAGGTTCGGGGTGACCTGCCAGTTGTCTTCCAGGTAATACGCCGAGTTGATGGTTTCAAACGAGCCATCCACTTCATACCGGCGGGTGCGCGCGACCAGGCCACTGGCCGGCACGATGCCCCCATTGAGCGAGCTGCCCGGCGTGCGGTAGTAGATGTCGTAGCGGAAACCACCCGGACCGGGATAGGCGCGGCTGTAGTCGGAGGTGTTCTCTTCGCGGTCCAGGCCGAAGCGCAGCAGATGGTCGCCCAGGGTCCACTCGAAGTCGGCGCGTGCGGCCTTGCGCGTATCCAGTGCCGATTCCAGCAGCGAGCTGCTGGTGCAGCTGCGGTCGCCCTGCAGCTGCGAGGGCACGCCCTGGCTGGCGGTACGGTTGTCGAACACGCGGTTGCAGTTTTCGTCCATCAACGAGCTCTGCGCGCGGTTGCGCTTGTTCTCGCCATACATCAGCTTCATGGTCAGGTCGTTGTTGACCTGCCAGCTGTAGGTGCCCGACCAGTTCCTGCCGCCCACGGTGTTGTAGATCTGGTTGCTGCGCTCGCCTACCGTCTGGCCACTGGCATAGTCGTAGTTGTAGACATCGGTAAGCGTCTTGCTCTTGTCCGAGAAGCCGAACAGCGACAGCATCTGGTTGTCGGTGATCTGCCAGTCGATCTTGCCGCCCCAGAACGGGTCATCGGCCTTGCCCTGGCTCAGGCGCGTACCAGCGTCGTTGGTCGAGGTTGGCCGATAGTCGCGGGCCTCGTACATGCCGAAGAAGAACAGCCGGTCCTGGACCAGGGCACCGGAGGCGAACACGTTGAGCGCACTGCGGCTGTAGTCGTCGCGGCTGGCGGTGATGTAACGGCTGCCTTGGCCGTCATAGCGGTCGCGGGCCTGCGACTGCCACGCGCGGGGTTCGAACACCAGCTCGGCACCGGCCTTGAAGTCGTTGCTGCCCGAGCGGGTGACGGCGTTGATGACGCCACCGGTGCTGCGCCCGAACTCCACCGAATAGCCTCCGGTCTTGACCTGGAACTCCTGGTAGAAGGAGAACGGTACTGACGAGAAGCCCACCCGGTTGTAGAAGTCGGTGACGTTCAGTCCATTGATGTACACGGTGTTCTCGGCCACTGACGAGCCGCCGAACGAAATGCCCTGCCCGCCCAGCGAGCCCTTGCCCTTCACTGCGCCCGGCGCCAGCAGCGCGACGGCGGTGATGTCACGGTCCACCGGCAGGCGCGACAGCTCCTCGCGGGTGATGTTGGTGGCCGATTCGGTGGACTTCACATCCACCATCGATACCACCTGCGGCGCGCGCACCTCCACCGTTCCCAGGGTACTGACCGCACCCAGCGGCACATTGACGGTGGTTGCGCTGCCCAGGCCGACGGTGACCTGGCCGACGCGGCTGGCACCGCCGCCGGGCAGGCTCACCTCCATCTCATAGGTGCCCACCGGCAGCAGCGGAATGCGATAGCTGCCGTTGGCATCGGCCTGTACCGAGCGGACGAAGCCGGTGGCCGGATTGCGCACCGTGACCGTGGCGCCGGCGGGAACCTGGCCGGCATCGCTGACCAGCCGGCCGGCGACGGAGCCATCCTGCGCGAAGGCGCCGGGCGCGATCACGCCCAGACAGGTACCCAGGGCGACGCACAGCGCCGCCCGCTTGATGTTGTATGCCTTCATCCCCTGCTCTCTCCTGCAAGAATTGAATGGTGCCGATGGTGGTGTGTCGCGCTAGCGTTGCCCGGCGGGCAGTACCTGCCACTGGAAGTCGTAGCTCCATTGGTCGAAGTACAGGTTGCCGCCTGCCCACTCGGCCTCGCCGCGCTGCGAGTCGACCGTTTCCGAGCGGAAATGCTGTTTGGCCGGCACGAACGGCTGGCCGAAATCGTCGTTGAAGGCGATGCGGTAGCCGTCGAGGCCACCCAGGTAGAAATCGCGCAGCGCAGGTACATCGCTGGCCAGTGCACCGGTGGTCACATCCATCGGCAGCCAGCCATACGGCGCCAGATAGACCTGTCCCCAGTCATGCAGGTTGTTGTAGCCGCTGCCATCGTCGGAGAACACCATGCCCGACTGCCAGCGCGCGGGAATGCCGTTCATGCGCAGCAGCGCGATCAGCAGCAGCGTCTGCTGGCCGCAGTCGGCATGGCCGGCACGCAGCGCGTAGTCGCTGATGTTGCTGAGGGTGGAATACTCGCGTGCGCCGGCCCATGGGATGCGATCGACCGCCGCGAACAGCCTGCGCACGATCTCGTAGGGGCGTGTTTCGCCCTGCAGCACCTGGTCGGAAAACAGTTTCAATGCCGGCGTGAAACGCACATGCGGCAAGTGTTCGCTCAGGTAAGGCTGCAGCGCGGCGTCGGCCGGTGTCGGCTGCACCCGGGCCGGATCGATTGCCGTGTGGCGGGCGAACAGGGTGACGGCATAACGGATCTCGAAGCGCGTGGGCTGCCCGGCGACGGCCTTCGCTTCCAGATAGGCGGTGCGCTGCAGGGTACTGGCGGGTGCCACGCGTGCTTTGTCCGGTGTACTGCCAAGCCATTGCACGCGCTCCTGCTGGCCCGGAATCTCGCGCGGATAGGGAATCCAGGCGCGAACGGTTTCGCCCGCCGGGACCGCATCGGCCTTGACCGTGAGCGACTGCGTGAACGCGATGCGCTGCGGCAGCACCGAGCCCTGGCCGCTTTGACCGGCAGCAGCAACGACACGTGCGTGGTGCGCGTTGAGCACTTCATTCGGGCCCGGAGACGGCATCGGTGCATCGGCACGGCGGCGTGCACGCGCTTCATCGCTGAGCAGGAACAGGTTTGAGGGCGCGCGCTTGAAGTACGCGCGCCTGCCATCGATATCGAGGTGCTCGATCAGCCCCAGCTGGTCCCAGCGCGCGAACTCCTCGTCGGTCAGATCCGGAATCCAGCGACGCACCGCCGCTTTGGCCGCCGCTTCGTCGAGGGAAAAATCCAGGCGGATGCGGCGCATGCGCTCGCGCTGGAATGCGTCTTCGGCAGCATCGTGCCCGGTCGCCAGCAGCGCCTGGGCGTCGCTGAAGCGCCCGCTGTCGATCAGGTCGATCACCTGCAGCTGCCGGCTGTCGCGCGCGTCTGCCGCGTGCGTGGCCGACGCCCACAGCAGCAGCGCGGCACACAGGCCGGCGGCGGCAGGCAGACGCGGTTTGCGAACGGCAGGATCCACAGCGACACTTCCCAAGCGCGGGTGGTAACGGCTGTGTAACACGGGCCGGAGGACCGGTCAATAATTTATTCTTGCTTTCGCAGGCGAAAGGAATAAATATTCCTTAAGGCATTCGAGGAGGGTGTGCTGCGCATGATCCTGGCTTCCCGCGAACCGCGCCGGCAGTGGCCGCGCCGGTTGACCCTGGCCCTGTGCCTGTTCGCCGCACCGGCCTTCGTGCAGGCTGCCGCGCCCGATCCGGGCGCGCCGCTGCCGTATGTGATCGGTCTGCACGAGGCTTACCTGACCCCGGACTACTGGGCCGCCCGGCTGGACGATGCCGATGCGCCGATCCTCGACCGCGCACAGATCCAGGCGCAGAACGCACGGATGCGCGCAGAGGATGCCCATATCCAGGACATCGCCGCCCTGCCCGCCCAGCTGGATGCGGCACAGGTACGCAGCAGCATCACGGCGCTGTCGAGCTGGCCCACGCGTACGCTCTACAACGCCAAGGGGCAGGCGATCGCACCGGCAGTGCGCAAGGCCATCGAAGCCAACCTCGGCTTGGATGCGATTCCCGCACAGGTGGCGCCCGACTACGGGCTGGTGGTGAAGCGTGCCGCACTGCGCACCTTCCCGACCCGCGAGCGGGTCTTCAGCACGGTGGGCGATACCGATATCGATCGCTTCCAGGAATCGGCGCTGTTCCCCGGTGACAAGGTCGCCGTGGTCCATCGCAGCAGCGATGGCCGCTGGTTGTTCGTGCACAGCGAGCGTTACAGCGCATGGATCGAAACGGACGCCGTGGCCACCGGCGACAAGACCAGCGTGCTCGGCTATGGCAGCGCCGGCCCGTACCGCATCGTCACCGGCGCCACCGCGCACACCGTCTACACGCCGGAAGAGCCGCGCGTCTCGCGCCTGCAGCTGGACATGGGCGTGCGCCTGCCGGTGCTGGCCGACTGGCCTGCGGCCACGCCGGTCAACGGCCAGCAGGCCCACGCCTCATGGGTGGTGCAGCTGCCCGTGCGCGAGGCCGATGGACGACTGAAGCTGGTTCCGGCACTGCTGCCGCGCTCGCAGGACACGGCCGCCGATTACCTGCCGCTGACCCCTCGCCGGCTGTTGCAGCAGGCGTTCAAGTTCCTGGGTGAGCGCTATGGCTGGGGCCATGACTACGATACCCGCGACTGCAGCGGCTTCGTTTCGGAAATCTACCGCAGCTTCGGCGTGCTGCTGCCGCGCAATACCAGCGCCCAGGCGATCAGCCCGGCACTGGATCGCCTGCCGTTCACCAGCAGGGATGGCAAGGCCGCGCGCGAACGTGCCGTCACCGGCCTGCAGGTCGGTGATCTGGTCTACATCCCCGGCCATGTGATGATGGCCATCGGCCACGTCGACGGCCGCACCTGGGTCATCCACGATACGGCCGGCGGCAGCTGGTTCGGCGCCGACGGCACGCGTGTGCAGGCCCATCTCAATGGTGTTTCGGTCACGCCGCTGGAGCCGATGATGGCCAGCGACACGGTCCGCTACATCGACCGCATCACCAACATCCAGCGCCTGCGGGCCAAGACCCCTGAATGAAGATCACCGCCATTGAACTGGGCATGCTGCGCGTGCCGCTGAAGACCCCCTTCAAGACCGCCCTGCGCACCGTGGAAACCGTGGAGGACGTGGTGGTGCTGGTCCGCACCGACAGCGGCCACACCGGGTACGGCGAGGCGCCGGCCACCGCGGTGATCACCGGTGATACGCATGGCTCGATCATCGAAGCGATCCGCCACTTCATCGCTCCACGCCTGATCGGGCAGGACGTTGCCAACCTCAACCGCCTGTGCGGGCTGGTGCAGACGTCGATGGAGCGCAATACCAGCGCCAAGGCCGCAGTGGAGATCGCCCTGTACGACCTGTGGGCGCAGCTGCATGGTGCGCCGCTGTACCAGATGCTCGGCGGCGGCGACCCGGTCATCACCACCGACATCACCATCAGCGTGGACTACATCGACAAGATGGTGGCCGATTCGCTGTCGGCGATCGAGCGTGGCTTCGAGTCGCTGAAGATCAAGGTCGGCAAGGACATCGGCCTGGACATCGAGCGGGTCAAGGCGATCCACGCGGCGGTTGAAGGCCGCGCCCTGCTGCGCCTGGACGCCAACCAGGGCTGGACCGCCAAGCAGGCGGTGCACGCGATGCGCACGCTGGAGGATGCCGGCGTGGTGCTGGAGCTGCTGGAGCAGCCGGTGAAGGCCGCCGACATCAGTGGCCTGAAGTACGTGACCGACCGGGTCAACACGCCGGTCATGGCCGATGAGAGCGTGTTCAGTCCCAGCCAGGTGATGGACCTGATCCAGCAGCGCGCGGCGGACATCATCAACATCAAGCTGATGAAGACCGGTGGCCTGTCCAATGCCATCCGCATCGCCGACATCGCCGGCATCTACGGCGTGCCGTGCATGATCGGCTGCATGATCGAATCGAGCATCAGCGTGGCCGCGGCCGTGCACCTGGCCGTGGCCAGGAGTGATGTGATCACCAAGGTCGACCTGGACGGCCCTTCGCTGGGCCAGTTCGACCCGGTCAGCGGCGGGGTCAACTTCAACGAGTCGGAGATCACCATCAGCGATGCGCCGGGGCTGGGAATCACCGAGGTGCGCGGGCTGGAGATGATCACGCCGCCGCGCTGGTAGGCCGCTGCACGGGCGCTACCGCCGACCGTTGATCCCGCTTACCCTTCCTGCAACCGGACCCACGCTGAGCCCCATGCCACCCCTGGTGAAAATCCGCTCCGAGCGCGGGCAGATGTCGGCCATCGAACGCCGCATCGCCGACTTCATCCTCGACAACGCGCACCTGCTGCGCGACTACTCGTCGCAGCAGCTGGCCAGCGCGCTGGGCATCAGCCAGTCCAGCGTGGTGAAGTTCAGCCAGAAGCTGGGCTTCAAGGGTTACCCGGACCTGAAGTACTCGATCGGCCAGGACGTGGCGCGCGCCGGCCACGATCCGCAGGCACGCCCGCCGTCGCCGAGCGCCGATGACTACGCCGACATCGCCGGGCGCCTGCGCCTGAGCCGGGCAGCCGCCGAGGAAGAGACCAGCCTGGCCAATGCGCAGGCTGATGTGGAGGCCATCGTGCGACTGCTCGACAGGGCGCCCAAAGTGTTCGTGTACGGCCTTGGCGATGACGGCCTGTACGCGCGCGAGTTCGCCATGCGACTGTCGCTGCTGGGCATGCTGACCGTGCACCATGCCGATCCGATCCTGATGATGGCCAACCTGTCAGCGGCGCGGGCCGGTGATGCCATGCTGGTGTTCTCCGAGTTCGGCAAGCTGCCGCAGCTGTTCCAGCTGTCGCGGCAGTTCCAGGACGTGGGCGGGAAGGTGGTGTCGATCACCCGCCACACCGCCAACCCACTGCGCGCACATGCCGACCAGTCACTGGTGGTCTGCGCCCATGACCCCGAACCGCACGTGGCGCAGCTGCTGTACCGTGCTTCACTGCAGTCCCTGCTCGACTTCGTCTTCGTGCTTTTGTGCCATGCCAACCCGGACCGCCACCGCCAGCTCGGGGTGAACCTGGAACGGATCGAACACCTGATCGACGCCTGATCGACCCCTGGTTCACTGGAGTCCACGATGCTGCCGCTGCTGCGTACCGCCCTCGCTGTCACCGCTCTGGCCACCGCGCTGCCGGCCGGCGCGCTCACCCCGCTGCCGCCGATGGCGCGCAGTCTGCAGGCCATCGTGGTGGTCACCGACAGCTGGGATGCCACCCAGGGCCGGCTGCAGGCCTATGAGCGCAGGAGCAGCGACGACACGTGGCGCCCGCACGGCCCGGCCTTCACCGTGGCCGTGGGGCGTGAGGGCAGCGCGTGGGGCGTGGGCCGTGAGTCGCTGCACAACCAGGGGCCGCAGAAGACGGAAGGCGACGGGCGCAGTCCGGCCGGCGTCTTCGATATCGGCCCCGCGTTCGGCTACGCGCCGACGATCGCCAGCGCGATGCCGTATCTGCCGATGACGGCCAGCCACTACTGCATGGATGTACCCGCCTCGCGCTACTACAACCGCATCGTCGATGCGGCGGACGTAGGTACCGCCGCAGTAGAAGGCTCCACCGAACCGATGCGGCTGGACCTGCACAACAAGGGCGATGTGCGCTACCGCGAGGGCTTCGTGATCGAGCACAACAGCAGCCGCAGGCCGGGCAAGGGCAGTTGCATCTTCGCCCACCTCTGGCGCAAACCGGGCGAGGCCACGGCCGGCTGTACGGCAATGGAGCCGCGCCACATGACGGCCCTGCTGGCCTGGCTGAAGCCGGACACGCGCGCGGTCTTCGTCCTGCTGCCCAAGACGGAGTACGACAACCTGCAGGGGCCGTGGCAGCTGCCGGCCCTGACCGGAGCGTTGCGTTGAGCGCCCAGGACGAACCGCAGCTGCAGCGCGCGGTCAGCCGCTGGCAGATCGTCGGCCTGTCGATCAACGACGTGATCGGCAGCGGCATCTATCTGCTGCCGGCGGCCACCGTCGCCCTGCTGGGCCCCTTCAGCCTGTGGGGCGTGGTCGCCGCCGGCATCGTGGTGGCCCTGCTGGTGCTGTGCTACGCGCAGGCCGCCAGTTACTTCGATGAACCCGGCGGCAGCTATCTGTATGCCCGCGAAGCCTTTGGCCGCTTCGCCGGCTTCGAGATCGGCTGGATGATCTGGCTGACCCGTATCAGCTCGGCGGCCGCACTCAGCAATGCGCTGGCCGATGCGGTCGCGCGCTTCTGGCCCTGGGCCGGGGCCGGCACGGGTCGCCTTGCCGTGATCGTGCTGTCGCTGGGTTTCCTGACCGGCGTGAACATCATCGGCGTGCGCTCGGCGGCCCGCACCGGCATCGTGCTGGTGATCGGCAAGATGCTGCCGCTGCTGCTGTTCGTGGCCATCGGCGCGTTCTACATCGATCCGCAGCTGGCGTTCTCCGGCCAGCGCCCGGACCCGCACGACCTGCAGCGCATGGGTGAGGCCGCATTGTTGCTGCTGTATGCCTACGCTGGTTTCGAGAACATCCCGGCGGCAGCCGGCGAGTACCGCAATCCCCGTCGCGACATTCCATTCGCGTTGATCACCATGATCATCACCGTCACCGTCATCTACGGCGCGGTGCAGGTGGTGGCGCAGGGCACCCTGGCCGGGCTTGCGTCGTCGCCGACACCGCTGGCCGATGCCGCAGCCGGATTCGGCGGTGAGGCACTGGCGTTGATCCTGACCGTCGGTGCGACCATCTCCATCCTCGGCACCAACAGCAATACGATGATGATGGGCCCGCGCTTCCTGTTCGCGCTTGCCCGCGATGGCTACGGGCCGAAGATCCTCGCGCAGGTCCATCCGCGCTTCCGCACACCGGCTGCCGCGATCTTCTGCCAGGGGCTGATCGCCCTCGGCCTGGCGCTGTCCGGTTCGTTCGTGCAGTTGGCGCTGCTGTCGATGACCACGCGACTGTTCGCCTATATCGGAACCGCGGCGGCCGTGCTGGTGCTGGCCAAGCGCTACGCCGACCGGCCGGGCGCACTGAAGCTGCCGGGCGGGCCGCTGATTCCGGTCCTGGCCCTGCTGCTCTGCCTGGCCCTGTTCGCCAGTGCCAGCTGGCAGAACATCGCCGCCGCACTGGTCGCCTTCGCCATCGGCGCAGTGATCTACAAACTGCCGCGCAAGGACGTAGGCGCCTGATGATCGGCGGCGACGGCGCGGATGGAGGACACCTCCCCTTCACGCGAGCGGACCGGACCGTTAACCGCCATGGCGGCATGATCGAAGCTCATCCACCACGGAGCCCGATCGATGAGCCCCGAGTACCAGATCCCCGGCCGCGTGCCGGATGACAGCGCACCGCGCCAGGCCGTTTCCGACTTCTGGCGCGAGCGTTACACCGCTGAACCCTATTACGACAACCAGCTGTTCTTCGAGGACTACGAGCCGGCCTATCGCATCGGCCACGCTGCCCGTGCGCAGGACATGATCCGCGCGTACGAAGAGGTGGAAGCCGAACTCGAGTCGCGCTGGGCGAGCGAGCGCGGCAAGAGCCGGCTGGAGTGGGCGCAGGCCCGCAACGCCGTCCGCCGCGGCTGGGAAGAAGCGGTCAACCTGGACCAGCGCCTGGACCGGG
This sequence comes from Stenotrophomonas sp. GD03680, assembly GCF_029844625.1. Lineage (NCBI taxonomy): Bacteria > Pseudomonadati > Pseudomonadota > Gammaproteobacteria > Lysobacterales > Lysobacteraceae > Stenotrophomonas > Stenotrophomonas sp. GD03680. Next base: position 16,789 of record NZ_JAOCKC010000021.1, read on the forward strand.
GCGTACCGCGCGGCACCTGAGGGCACGCCCCGCTGCGGCCGGGCCATGCCCGGCTGTCCTTCGGCACTGCGGCAGAGCCGGGCTGGTCCCGGCTCTGCGCAATCCGGGGGTCAGTCGTGTTCCGGCAGCGGCGGCACGGCCTGACCGCGTGCATTGCCGCCGTTGGCGGCGATCAGGTCGCGGGTGTTCTTCTGCACCGCGACCGCGCCGAACAGCGCAAGTGCGAAGGCCATGGCGTAGAAGCCCTTCTCGCTCAACAGCAACGTGGCATTCCACAGGCCCACCAGCAACAGCAGCAGCGCCGACAGCGGGGCGAACCAGCACAGCGCGTAGTACAGGCCGCTGACCGGGATGCCCTCCACGCGGTCGCGCACGCTCTTCTGCAGCGATACCGCCGCGAACAGGCCATAAAGCAGCAGCGCCAGGTAGTAGCCCTTCTCGTTCAGGGCCATTTCGGCGTTGAACAGGCCGATCAGATAAGCCACCGCGCCAAGCAGCAGCGCCACCCACGAAGCGGCGACGAAGGCGGGAGATGGCTTGTGGGTCGGAACAGTGTGCGTTGCAGATCCTTGGCAGACAGACGGGCATGCATTGCCCGGGCGTGCCCACCCTAGACGATCCGCCCCACGTCGCACAGGGGGTAGCAGGACCTTCGGGCCACGACGGTCACACCCGCAGTGGTATACAAGGGAACGCTTGGCCATCCGCATCCCCGCCCTGGAGATTCCCATGACCCGCACGCCCCTGCTGCTTGCCCTCGGCCTGGCGCCGATTCTCGCCACCACTGCCTGCAACGCCGCCGATCCTGCATCCGCTACTGCCGGTACTGCCGCCACCGCTGCTGCACCGGCTGCGGCTGCGGCCGCAACCGACCAGCGGCCGTTCACCGCCACGGAAGTCAGCCGTTTCGATCAACCGTGGGCAATGACCTTCCTGCCCGATGGCAGTCTGCTGGTCACCGAAAAGCGCGGCAAGCTGCAGCACCTGGACGTGGCCAGCGGCCAGAAGCATGAGATCACCGGCGTACCGAAGGTCGCCTATGGTGGCCAGGGCGGCTTCGGCGACGTCATCCTGCACCCGGACTTTGCCCGCAACCAGGTGATCTACCTCAGCTATGCCGAGGAAGGCACGCTGGATACCCGCGGCGCCGCGGTGGCCCGCGCCACGCTCGCCCTGGACGCCGACGGCGGTGGCCAGCTCAAGGATCTGAAGGTGATCTGGCGACAGACACCGAAGGTCAGCGGACAGGGCCACTACGGCCATCGCCTGGTGTTCGGTCCGGACGGCAAGCTCTGGATCAGCTCCAGCGAACGGCAGAAGTTCGACCCCGCGCAGGACATGGGCGGCAACCTCGGCAAGATCATCCGCCTCAACGACGATGGCAGCCTGCCGGCGGACAATCCGTTCGCGTCACAGGGCGGCGTGGCTGCACAGGTGTGGTCGCTCGGCCATCGCAACATCCTGGGCATGGCCTTCGATGCCAACGGCAAGCTGTGGGCGCATGAGATGGGGCCGGCGGGCGGAGACGAACTGAACCTGATCGTGCGGGGCGCCAACTACGGCTACCCGGTGGTCTCCAACGGCGACCACTACGACGGCCGGCCGATTCCCGACCACGACACGCGCCCGGAGTTCGCCGCGCCGAAGGTGACCTGGACGCCGGTCATCTCGCCTGCGGGCTTCGTCATCTACAGCGGCACCCTGTTCCCGCAGTGGAAGGGCAGCGGCTTCATCGGCGGCCTGTCCTCCACATCACTGGTGCGCGTAGCCTTCGAGGGCGACAACGCGCGCGAGGCGGAACGTTTCAACATGGGTGAGCGCATCCGTGAAGTGGAACAGGGGCCCGATGGCGCGCTGTGGCTGCTTGAAGATGGCAGCAAGGCGCGCCTGCTCAAGCTCACGCCGAAGACCTGATCAGGTAACGCAGGGTGGCGGGCCAGAGCCCGTCACCCCGCACGCTCACTGGATGGTGATGACCTTCACTTCGGTCCGGGTGCAGGCCGCATCAAGGCACTGGCCGCTCAACCACACCTGGCCATCGCCGATCATCACGCCCTGCTGGTTGACGAACACCTTGCCGAAATCCTGTGCGGACACCGCCTTGACCACGGCCGGCGTGATGATCTTCTCGTAGCTGCGCTGGAATTCGCCCGGTCCGGCGATCGTCTTTCCGCCGCTGATGTTCAACGGGAAACGTATTTGCTCGACGACCGCCGCGCGATCACCGCCGACCACCGCCGTTCTGAAGGCATCGAAGACCTTCTCGTACTGCGCCGCATCACCGAGCAGTGTCTCGATGCGCGCGCGCGCATCTTCGGTCTGTTCGCTCGCGGGTGCCGCAGGTGCTGCCGGTGCTGCCTGCACGGGTTCGGCCGGCGGTGCGGCAGCGGGCGTTGCCTCCGGTGCGGTCGGCGGCGCCGGCTGTGCACAGGCTGCCAGCAGCAGCGCGGGGGCAAGGAAAGCACTCTTGCGCATGGTCGGGCTCCATCGGATCACGAACCCCGATGGTAGCGCCGGGTCAGGCCCGGCGTGTTTGCCATGGGTGACGACGCCGGGCATGGCCCGGCGCTACCGTTCCCGTTCAGCCCTTCAGCAGTTCGAACTGCACCGGCTCGCCAGCCGCTGACGACGCGCACACCCACAGCTCGAACAGGCCCGGCTCGGCACGCAGCACGCCATCGCGGCCGGTGAACGCCAACTGCTCGCGATGCAGGGTGAACACCACATCGGTGGATTCGCCCGGCTGCAGTGCGATCTTGCGGAAGTCCTTCAGCTCGCGCACCGGCCGCACGCGGCTGGCCACGCGGTCATGGATGTACAGCTGCACCACTTCCTCGCCGGCCACGGTACCGGTGTTGGTCAGCGTGGTGGTGATGGTCAGGGTGTCGTCCCAGCCCAGCTGTGCCGTGCTGAGCTGCGGCACGCCATAGGCGAAGGTGGTGTAGCCGATGCCATGACCGAACGGATACAGCGGCTCGTTGGGAATCTCGCGCCAGCGTGCCTTGAACTCCGACATCGTCGGCAGTTCGGGGCGGCCGGTACGCGGATGGTTGTAGAAGTACGGTTGCTGGCCGGACACCTGCGGGAAGCTGACCGGCAGGCGGCCGGACGGGCTGTAGTCGCCGAACAGCACATCGGCCACCGCATGACCGGTCTGCGTGCCCAGGTACCAGGTGACCGCCACGGCCTGCGCATTGCGCACCGCACCTTGCAGGGCCAGCGCGCGGCCATTGCGCAGCAGCACCACCAGCGGCTTGCCGGTCATTGCCACCGCCTCGGCCAGTGCCTGCTGCGCCGGCGGCAGGGTGATCTCCACGCGCGACTGCGCTTCGCCGCTGTAGCGCTGAGGCTCGCCCAGCGCCAACACCACCACGTCGGCACGCAGCGCAGCCGCCACGGCGGCTTCGGTGCCCCCCGGGATCGCGGTTTCCAGATCGCAACCGGGCACGATCTCCAGCAGCGACGCGTCACCGATGGCGGCACGCACACCGGTTTCCAGGTCCACATAACGCTGCTTGTCGCCGAACAGGGTCCAGCAGCCTTCGATGTTTTCGCGGTCCTGCACGAACGGGCCGATCAGCGCGATCTTCTGCCCGGTCTTCTGCAGCGGCAGCACGTTGTCACGGTTGTTCAGCAGCACGATCGAACGGCGCGCGGCATCGCGCGAGAGCTCATCATGTGCGGCGATGTGCGAGTCGTCCGCTTCGCGGGCCGGGTCCAGCGACCGGTACGGGTCGTCGAACAGGCCGATGGTTTCCTTCAGCCACAGGATGCGGCGCACGCCCTCATCCAGCACCGCCATCGGCACCTCGCCGCTTTCCACCAGGCCTGGCAGGTGCTCGGCATAGAAGCCGCTCTGCATGCTCAGGTCCAGGCCTGCGGTGAAGGCCTTGGCGGTGGCGTCGCGGTCATCGGCGGCGTAGCCGTGCGCCACCAGTTCCATGTCGGCGGTGTAATCGGAGATCACCACACCCGGGAACTTCCACTCGCCACGCAGGATGTCGGTGAGCAGTTCTGCATTGGCGCTGGCCGGCACGCCGTTGATGTCGTTGAACGAGGACATCACCGTGATCGCACCGGCATCAAAGGCCGCCTTGAACGGCGGCAGGTGCACGTCGCGCAGGGTCTGCGGCGAGATGTCCACCATGTTGTATTCCATGCCGGCCATCACCGCGCCATAGGCGGCGAAATGCTTGGGCGTGGCCAGCAGCGAATCGGCGGCACGCAGGTCGCTGCCCTGGAAGCCGCGCACACGGGCGGCGGCGAAGGCACAGCCCAGCACCACGTCCTCGCCTGCGCCTTCGGCGCCACGGCCCCAGCGCTGGTCGCGGGCGATGTCCACGGCAGGCGCATAGGTCCAGTGCAGGCCGGCGGCGGTGGCCTCGACCGCAGTGGCGCGGGCGGTGCGCTCGGCCAGGTCCGGCTCGAAGCTGGCGGCCTCGCCCAGCGGGATCGGGAACACGGTGCGCATGCCGTGGATGACGTCGGCAGCGAGGATGACCGGGATGCCCAGCCGGCTCTCCTCGGTCGCGACCTGCTGGATGCGGCGGCCCAGTTCGGCCCCCACCCCGTTGAACAGCGAGCCGACCTTGCCCTCGCGCACCTGCTGCAGCACCTGGTCGGCATTGCGCACGTTGGCTTCCGGGTTCACGTCCGGGGCGAACGGGCGGACCATGTCCGCGAAAACACCCAGCTGGCCGACCTTTTCCTCGACGGTCATCTGGGCAATGAGGGATTCGATGCGTTCGGAGGCCACCGGCAGTCCTTGATGAAAACGTTTACAAGCCCGGCATTCTAGCGATCCCGGGCCATTTGGCGAGAGGTTTCGGCATTCAGTTTCATCCACCAGCGGGGTCCGTACGGTCCCGCGGGCGGCACGGCAGCTTACTCCGAGCGGGCCGACTGGCGCTGCCCGGCCATCAACATGGCGTCGCTGGACGCCTGGAACACCCTCAGGCCGAAGGCCGGCAGGATCGCCAGCAGATGGTCGAAAATGTCCGACTGCACGGCCTCGTACTCCGCCCAGGCGGTAGTGCGGGTGAAGCAGTACAGCTCCAGTGGCAGGCCCTCGGTGGTCGGTTGCAGCTGTCGCACCAGCAGGGTCATGTCGGTGTGGATACCCGGGTGGCTGCGCAGGTAGCGCTCCACATAGGCCCGGAACGTGCCCAGATTGGTCACCCGGCGGCTGTTCACGTCCGCCACGCCCTGCTCGCGCAGGCGGCCGTTCCACTGCCCCAGCTCCTGCTCCTTGTCGCGCAGGTAGTCGCGCAGCAGGGCGAACTCACCGAGGAAGGCCAGGTCGCCCTCGTCCAGGAAGCCGACGCTGTGCTGGTCCAGATACAGCGCGCGCTTGATGCGGCGGCCACCGGCCTCCTGCATGCCGCGCCAGTTCTTGAACGACTCGGTCACCAGCTTCTTGGTCGGGATGGTGGTGATGGTCTTGTCGAAGTTCTGCACGGTGATGGTGTGCAGGGCGATGTCGATGACGTCACCATCGGCGTTCTGGCTCGGCATCTCGATCCAGTCGCCGATGCGCACGCGGCCATCGCCACTGATCTGCACGCTGGCCACCAGCGAGAGGATGGTGTCCTGGAAGATCAGCATCAGCACGGCCGTGGCCGCACCCAGGCCGGTCACCAGCGGGCCCAGCGCCACGCCCAGCAGGGTGGAGATGATCGCCAGGCCAGCCGCCACGAAGATCACGATCTTGACCACCTGCAGGTAGCCCTTGATCGGCTTGTTGCGCGCATCCGGCTTGCGCTCGTACAGGCTGTTGGCCGCATCCAGCGCATGCGAGAACGCCAGCGAGACGGTCAGCACCGCCCACACGATGCACAGCTTGACGATGACGCTGACCAGCCCGGGCGGCAGATCGGGAATGAGGGTGATGCCAGAGGCGATCACCTGGCTGGGCACCACGTTGGACAACCGCGAGATGACCCGCATCAGATGGCTGCCACGCCCGGATTCGGCACCGGGCAGGCGCTGCAGCAGACGGCGCAGGCCGCGCACCAGGATGCGCTTGGTCACCCAGTTGGCCAGGCCCGCCGCGAGCAGCAGGGCCGAAATCATCAACGCCAGGTAGGCGCCGGGATAGGGTTCCAGTGTGTTCTGCAGCCGCTCCATCCACTGTACCGCCACCACCGCATCCACCATCAGTCGTCTCCTGTTTCAGTCATTTCGCATGAAGAAGTTGCCGGCCGCCGGCCGACGCTGCTGTTTCAGCCGCGTTCGCGCTCGATGATCACGCCGACCGCGCGCGCGCCGCGCACCGCTCCCGGCTTGCTCAGCTTCAGCCGCAGCCAGCGCACATCGAACTCGTCGAGCACGATCTGCGCGCAACGTTCGGCCAGGGTCTCGACCAGGCCGAACTCCGATTCGCGCACGAACTGCTCCAGCCGCTTGCTGACCGCCTTGTAGTTGAGGGTATGGGCGATATCGTCTGTCGCTGCCGGGCGCCGGTTGTCGAAACCCATCTCCAGGTCGAACACCAGGTCCTGCCGGATCCGCCGTTCCCAATCGTAGATGCCGATCAGGGCGTCGATCGTCAGCCCCTCGATGAAAACCTTGTCCATTGCGGTTACCAGCGGGAAAACAGACGGTCATGGTAACGGCACGGAACCACCACTGCCTGAAACGACCGGATCCCGGCACGTCCGCCGCTACGGTCGCAGCCTGTGTGGATGGGTGCGCCGCGGGTCACACCGCGGGCAGCGTCGCCATGTCCCAGCGCGGGGTCACGTCAACGTTCGGCGGGTTGTGCTGCCCGGCCTGCAGGCGCAGGGCGCCGGCGAAAGCGATCATCGCGCCGTTGTCGGTGCACAGCGCCGGCCGCGGGAAGCAGGCACGCCCCCCGAGGCGTTCGGCCATCTGCTGCAGGCGGGCACGCAGCCGCGTATTGGCACCGACACCGCCGGCCACCACGATCACATTGGTGCCGGCTGCTTCCAGCGCGCGTTCGCACTTGATCGACAGGGTCTCCACCACCGCATCCTCGAAACCGCGCGCGATGTCGGCGCGGGTCTGGTCGCTCTGGTCGCTGTCACGCCAGGCCATCAGCACCTGGGTCTTCAGGCCGGAGAAGCTGAAATCCAGACCCGGGCGATCGGTCATCGGCCGCGCGAAACGGTAGACCCCCGGGGTGCCCTGTTCGGCCAGCTTGGCCAGCTGCGGGCCGCCGGGATAGGGCAGCCCCATCAGTTTGGCCGTCTTGTCGAAGGCTTCGCCGGCCGCATCGTCCAGGGTCTCGCCCAGCAGGCGGTAGCGGCCAATGGCATCGACCGCCACCAGCTGGGTGTGGCCACCGGACACCAGCAGGGCCACGAACGGGGCCTGCGGCGGATCGTCCTCCATCAAGGGCGCCAGCAGGTGCCCTTCCATGTGGTGCACGCCCACGGCCGGCACCTCCAGTGCCCAGGCCAGGGCACGGGCCACCCCGGCACCGACCAGCAGCGCACCGACCAACCCGGGGCCAGCGGTATAAGCCACGCCATCGATGTCGTCCACGCCCAGGCCCGCCTCGGCCAGGGTCTGCCGGACCAGCGGCAGCAGCTTGCGCACGTGGTCACGGCTGGCCAGCTCGGGCACCACACCGCCGTACTCGGCGTGCAGGGCGATCTGGCTGTAGACCGCATGGGCGCGCAGGGCCGCGCTGCCGGTCAGGTCGGTGTCGTACACCGCCACGCCGGTCTCATCACAGGAAGATTCGATGCCAAGGACTCGCATGCCTGCTATTATGACGCCCCTGCCGCCCCCTCGGGGTGACGTGCAGATCCCACTGCATCCGTATTGCTGGCCCGCATTCAGGCTTGCGTGCTTGCAGTTTGTTGATCCGCCGCTATAATGTGCGGCTCGCCGGGCGTGACCCGGTTCTACTGTGTCCCGGAGATTCCATGCCCAGCGTCAAAGTCCGCGAGAACGAGCCCTTCGAGTTTGCTCTTCGCCGCTTCAAGCGCACTTGCGAAAAGGCCGGTGTGCTGGCCGAAACCCGCAAGCGCGAGTTCTACGAAAAGCCGACCCAGGAGCGCAAGCGCAAGGCCGCCGCTGCTGTGAAGCGTCAGCTGCGCCGCTCGTCGCGCGACGTCACCAAGCGTCAGCGCCTGTACTGATCGGACGCATCTTCATTGCGGCGGGTTCGTCCTTCCGCGGTGAAGCCGAAGCCGGCACGCGCGAGCGTCGCCGGCTTTTTGCGTTTCCGGGCCCGGGCAACCGCCCTGCCCCACTACCACCACGAGGTCTCCCATGAGCATGAAGCAGCAGCTCACCGATGACATGAAGGCCGCCATGAAGGCGGGCGAGAAGGACAAGCTGGGCGTGATCCGCCTGATCAACGCCGCGATCAAGCAGAAGGAAGTGGACGAGCGTATCGAGCTCGACGACACCGCCGTGATCGCCGTGCTGGACAAGATGGTCAAGCAGCGCAAGGACTCGGTCAGCCAGTACGAAGCGGCCAACCGTGAAGACCTGGCCGCGATCGAGCGTGCCGAGATCGTGGTCATCGAGGCCTACCTGCCCGCCAAGATGGGTGAGGCCGAGATCGCCGCCGCCATCCAGGCCGCCATTGCCGAAACCGGTGCCACCGGCCCGGCCGACATGGGCAAGCTGATGGGGGCGCTGAAGCCCAGGCTCGCCGGTCAGGCCGACATGGGCGTGGTGTCCAGGCTGGTCAAGCAGGCCCTGGCTGGCTGATCCGCCACCGCCCCTGCCGGACACGACAAGGCCCGCTTCACGCGGGCCTTGTCATTGCTGCAGCGGCCAGGCCAGCGCTTACACCTGGCGGCAGTTGCGCAGGGTCATGGAACTGCCCTCCACCGCGCTGACCTCGCCTTCCAGCTTGGCCCAGTCGCGCTCGCGCAGCATGGCGAAGTTGGCCGCCTGGTCCGGAGCGAATTCGCAACGGATGGTGTAGTTGTTGTTGTTGAAGGTGTCATTCTGGCGGATCCGCAACAGGCCACGGGTCGGCGTCACCAGGTAGTTGATCGATCCGACCTCACCCGGACGGCTGGAGTAGCTGTTCGAGTTGACCGTGTAGATCTGGCCGTCGATCCGGTAGCGGCGACCGATGTACTTGGCATACACCGGCAGGAAGGTGGCCGAACGGTCGCCCAGATCTTCCTTGTTGGTGGTGGTGCCCAGCAGCAGGTCCTTGAAGCTGCCCGCAGCGTTGTAGGCCGCCATCGTATCGCGCACCTCCTTGCCCATCTTCTTGGACAGGTCCGGCGCGGTCACCTCCTCCGCCACGGAAGTCGGATACTGCGCGCGCGCGGCGGCAGCCAGCGCGTCCCCCTGGCTGCCCCCCTTGAGCTTGTCGAGCATGTCGCACATCGACTTGCGGGCATCCTCCTGGGCGATGGTCTGGCCGCGGGCCAGCTTGGTGGCCAGGGTGACCCGGCCGCTGCGGTCGGCGGTGCCGATCAGCACCAGCGGCGTGCGCAGGCCCTTGGTCTGGATCAGGTACTGGTTGCCGGTATCGCCTTCCACCAGCTGGCCGCCCACCTCGAACTGGTCATCGGCACCGATCTTGCGAAGCTGGTCCAGTGCACTCTGCACCTTCAGACCGGGCACCGTCAGGTCGGCCATGTACATCGCGCCATTGCGCGGATCCCCTACCGTCTTGAAGGCCTTTTCGCAGGCCGTGGACGCCGCAGCGGCCGAACCGCTCGTCGCCAGCAGCAACACCATCGTGGTGCAGACCATCCCTTTCATAACGCGTCCTTTTGCAGAGAAGTTGGATTGTCGTGGCCCCGCACACCGGCGGTGGGCCCGGATACCGCGGCGGCAGCCCCAGCGCGCCCTCGGTCCGGGCAGAAGGATAACGCGGACTTCGCTGCATTCTGCGACCGCGCTTCCACTTCACCTGCCGCAACGCCGGCATCTGCTAGAAAAGCAAGCCTGTACCGCTCCAGCCGACGCCGTAGATGCCGCATCCCCGCACCTTCCTGCCCATCGTCCGATCGCGCCTGGAGAAGCTGCAGGACAGCTTCCCGATGGCCGTGGCCAAGCGCTTCGTCGAAATCGACGTCCTGACCCAGGCCGCATCGGTTTCGTTCTATTCCCTGCTGTCGATGGCGCCGTTGCTGGTGCTGCTGCTGTGGTTGACCGCCTCGCTGTACCCGCCCGCGCAGCAGGCGCTGATCAGCCAGATCGGCTCGGTGGCCGGCAGCAGCGTGGCCAGCGTGGCCGATACCGTGCTGCACAACGCCAACAGCCAGCCGAGCATGGGCTCGCTGGCCGGGTTGTGGAGCACCCTGCTGCTGTTCGTCGGCGCCACCGCCGTGTTCGCACAGCTGCAGAACGCACTCAACCGCATCTTCCATACCAGCGGCCAGCGCCTGGAAGGCGTCCAGGCCTGGCTGCGCAAGCGCGTGTTCTCCTTCGGCGTGGTGCTGGCGCTGGGCTTCCTGCTGATCCTGTCGATGACCGCCACCACCGCCCTGCAGGTGGTATTCGCGCAGCTGCCATCGGTGTTGCCGGCCATCGGTTACGTGACCACGCTGCTGCTGTACACGCTGGCCTTCGCCTTCCTCTACCACTATCTGCCCGACCGTCGCGTGGCCTGGCGCCAGGCCTTCATCGGCGGGGCCATCACCTCGCTCCTGTTCGCCCTGGGGCGCTACGGCATCGGCGTCTACATCGCCACCGTGGCACCCGGCAGCGCCTACGGTTCGATGGGCGCCCTGGTGATCGCGCTGGTCTGGATCTACTACGCTACCGCGGTGTTCTTCGTCGGCGCCCTGATGACCGCGGTGATCGACGAGCGCCTGAGTGCCCGGGCACAGCGGGCTGCCGCCAGCGCCGGCGGCAGCAGCGAACAACAGGCCGGCCCGACCATCGCCAGCGAGTAAACTAGGGGGACCTGCCGCCCCTGCTGCGCGCCCCGGCGGCCGCGCCCTGCCCTGCTGCCCATGGCCCGTATCCCCGACGCTTTCATCGACGACCTGCTGGCCCGCACCGACATCGTCGAGGTGGTGGGCAGCCGCGTGCCGTTGAAGCGACAGGGCAAGGAGTACGCGGCACGCTGCCCGTTCCATGACGAGCGCTCGGCCTCGTTCACCGTCTCGCCGACCAAGCAGTTCTATCACTGCTTCGGCTGCGGTGCGCACGGCACCGCAATCAGCTTCCTGATGAACTACGACCGCCTCGAGTTCCTCGACGCGGTGGATGAGCTGGCCAAGCGCGCCGGCATGGACGTGCCACGCAGCGAGAACCCGCGCAGCGCCCAGCAGCAGGACGACAGCCGCGAACTCTATTCGGCACTGGATGCAGCGGCGCGCTTCTTCCAGAAGAACCTGGAGGGCAGCGACAAGGCCCGCGCCTACCTTGACGGCCGTGGCGTGGACGAACAGAACCGCGCCCGCTTCCAGATCGGCTATGCGCCCGACGGCTACAGCGGCCTGCGCGATGCGCTGGGCAAGGACGAGCGGCGGATGAAGCTGCTCGACCGTGCCGGCCTGTTCTCCAAGAACGACCGGGGGCACGTCTACGACAAGTTCCGCGACCGGGTGATGTTCCCGATCTTCGACCGCCGTGGACGGGTGATCGCCTTCGGTGGCCGGGTGTTCGAGAAGGACGACGGTCCCAAGTACCTCAATTCGCCCGAAACCGCGCTGTTCCACAAGGGCCGCGAACTGTACGGCCTGTGGCAGGTGCGCCAGGCGAACCAGAAGATCGAGCGGCTGATCGTGGTCGAGGGTTACATGGACGTGGTCTCGCTGTTCCAGTTCGGCGTCACCCAGGCGGTGGCGACGCTGGGCACCGCGACCACGCCCGACCATGCCGAGCTGCTGTTCCGAAACGCACCGGACGTGTTCTTCTGCTTCGATGGCGATGCCGCCGGCCGCCGCGCCGGCTGGAAGGCACTGGAGTCGGTGCTGCCGCGCATGAAGGACGGCCGCCAGGCCTTCTTCCTGTTCCTGCCCGACGGCGAGGACCCGGACACCATCGTGCGCAAGGAAGGCGCTGAGGCCTTCAACGAACGCCTGAAGCAGGCCACGCCGCTATCGCAGTTCTTCTTCGACGAGCTGACCCGCGAGATCAACATGGGCACGCTGGACGGCCGGGCACGCCTGGCCGAGCGGGCCAGGCCGATGCTGGCGCAGATTCCCGATGGCGCGTTCGGTGACCTGATGAAGCAGCAGCTGGCGCAGCTGACCGGGCTCGGTGCGGCCACGCAGAATACCCGCACGGCGATGCCGCAGCGCCCTCCGGCACGGTCGATCCAGCCGGTGGCCAAGCGCAGCCTGGTGCGGGGTGCGATCGCCGTGCTGCTGCAGCAGCCGTCGCTGGCGCTGACCCTGGGCGGCAAGCATCACTTCCAGGGCCTGCGCCTGCCGGGTGTGGAGCTGCTGCTGGAGCTGCTGGCGCTGGTCGAACAGCGTCCCGATATCAGCACCGGCGCGCTGCTGGAGCATTTCGACGGGCGTGAGGAACAGGCCTCGCTGCACACGCTGGCCGCCCAGACCCTGCCCGGCAGCGAAGCGATCTGGACCCAGGAACTGCACGACGCCGTGGCCCAGCTGGAGAAACAACTGTTGCAGCAACGTCTGGAAGAGCTGTTGGCAAAGCAGCGGCAGCAGGGACTGGACGATACTGACAAGTACGAACTGCGCGAGCTGCTCAAGGCCCGCGCCAGCCTGGGCCGGTAGCGGCGGAACGTTTTAACGGAGAGGACCATGCTGCTGCGCCTGACCTGCCTGCTGTTGCTGTCCCTCTGCCTGCCGCTGGCGGCCTTGGCCGCAGATGCCCCGCTCAATGAAGTCCGCCCCGGCCTGTATGCCGGCGGCCAGCCCAGTGCGGCACACCTGCGCGAACTGGCTGCGCAAGGCGTACGCACCGTGATCGACCTGCGCCAGCCCGACGAGGACCGTGGTTTCGATGAAACCCGCGCGGCCGAATCGCTGGGCCTGCGCTATGTGCGCATCCCGGTGGCCGGCGCCGAGGGCCTGGATGCGGCCAATGTGCGCGCCGTGCACCAGGCCCTGCAGCAGAGCCAGGGGCCGGTGCTGCTGCACTGCGCGTCCGGCAACCGCGCCGGTGCCGTGCTCGGCCTGGTCAATGCACGCTACGAACATGCCAGCCCGGAACAGGCGCTTCAGCTGGGCCAGCGCGCCGGCCTGAAGTCGTTGGAAGCGGCCACCCGCCAGCGTCTGGCCACACCGGTCACCTCGCCCTGAACCCTCCACACCAAGGAGTCTGCCCCCCATGACCCGCTGGTGGTCGCGCCTGCGACCGGACAACTTCACCCTGGCCCTGCTGTGCACGGTCGGCCTGGCGTCGCTGCTGCCGATGAAGGGCGCCGCCGCCATCGTCCTGGACGATGTCACCACGGTCGCCATCGCCGCGCTGTTCTTCCTGCACGGGGCGCGCCTGCCGCGCGAATCGATCATCGGCGGCATGCTGCACTGGCGCCTGCATCTGACCATTCTCGCCTGCACCTTCCTGCTGTTTCCGATGCTGGGCCTGATGTTCAAGCCGCTGTCGGGCTGGCTGTTGACCCCGGAGCTGTACCTGGGCGTGCTGTTCCTGTGCACCCTGCCCTCCACCGTACAGTCGTCCATCGCCTTCACCTCGATGGCGCGCGGCAATGTGCCGGCGGCCGTCTGCAGCGCATCGCTGTCGAGCATCCTCGGTGTGTTCCTCACGCCGCTGCTGTTGACCGCGCTGGCCGGCACCTCCGGCGGTGTGCATGACCCGCTGCATGCGATCGGCGGCATCATGCTGCAGCTGCTGGTGCCGTTCGTGGCCGGCCACCTGCTGCGCCCGTGGATCGCCGGCTGGGTCGAGAAGCAGCGCGCGCTGCTGCGCTACACCGACCAGGCCACCATCCTGCTGGTCGTGTATTCGGCGTTCGGCGAAGCCGTCACCGAAGGGCTCTGGAGCAAGACCCCTGTGCTGTCGCTGCTGGCAGTGGCCGTGGTAGCTGCCGTCCTGCTCGGTATCGCCATGCCGCTGATCACCTTCATCGCCCGTCGCCTGCACTTCAACCGCGAGGACGAGATCGCCATCGTGTTCTGCGGCTCCAAGAAGAGCCTGGCCACTGGCGTGCCGATCGCCAAGGTGCTGTTCGCCGGGGGCAGCCTCGGTGCCATCGTGCTGCCGGTGATGATCTACCACCAGATCCAGCTGATCGTCTGCGGCGTGATCGCGCAGCGCTACGCACGGCGCAGCTCCTGACCCGGAAATTCATCCACACATGGCGTGGAACTACTGCAGAGCAGAGCCCATGCTCGGCTGATGCCACGCCACGTGTGGACGCCCCTCGCGCCGTCGCTAATCCACGATGGCGGCAGCGATGTCGTGCAGCAATCGGGCGCTACGCTCCACGTCGGTGCCGCGCTCCCCGGTTGCGATCAGGCTGAAGGTCTTGCTGTCTCCCGTCCAGACAAGCTCGACGCGGGTGCGGCCAGCACTGTCAATGCTCTTCTTCAAGTGCGCGAGCGCGCCTTTCACTGTTGTGTTCTGCGCCTCGGCAATGACCTCGATATGCGTGCCCGCAGCGAGGAAGTTGTTCTCGCTGAACTCCACGACGCCGATGCCTTCCAGCTGGAAGAAACGGCTCAGCCCCGAGGACCTGCCTCCATCCAGAGCGCCACTGGGCTCCATACCGATCAGCTCTGCCGGTCCCAGGAGGCTTGCTTCCAGGCTGCTGGGGGGCTGCGGCAGGCGCTGGCGTAGTTCCGACGCCGAGCGATATCGGCGGGGCAACGCAGCCAGCAGTTCGGCCCGCGTTGGGATGTCCCCTTCTGCAACCTGCACCACACCTGCTGACCGGTCCATATCCGCGCGAAGCTGATGCTTCACCGCTTCGGGGGCATCCAGGTCTGCCAGCCGCACGATCTGGTAGCTGCCAGCGCCTACGAACGACCCTCTCGTCGTCGAGGCCTCCTGCATTGCAGCTTGCATGGCACGTTGGTGCAGCCAACGTCCCACCGGATCAGGAGCTGCATCGGTCTGCGATGCCTGGGCCGACATCGACATCAGCAGTGAGGTTGCAAGAAAGCAAACGCTTTTCATGATGCTCACCACTCCGAAAGTTGGCAATCGACTGCGCTCGTGGACTGGGTGAATACACGCCCGCCCAGCCCCCATGTGTGGTAACCATGAACAACCATCCGTTCCGGATCGGTGCCATCGCCTGCGTAGAAGCGCCAGGAGTACAGTCCATTGTTGGGAGCAGCAAGGACATGCTTCGGCTCGATGTTTCCAAGCGGGATATGCCTGGATGCGGCAGAGCCCTGGAAGTTGCGGAACTGGGGCCGTTCGTAGGTAACGGATTCATTGACGAATCCAATGCAGTTGGCCCGACTCAGTGCTTTTACTTCTGCTGTTGCATTGCCGGCCAAGCACGCAAGCGCAGCACAGAGGACGATGGGCAGAGAAACATGGCATCTCATTGATTGCTCCACAGAATTGCGATTGATCTCGCAAATCCTGTGTATCCACATTCGACCATCCCGCCTGCCGGATCCATCCGTATCTGTGATCCACTGCCCGCGGTGAGTCAGCAGCGCGGCAGATCCCTACACCGTAGCGGCTCGGCGGGTTGGCAAAGTGCCGCCTCCGGCGAGCGGAAGCCGACATTGAACGCACGGAGTTCTGTGGAAGACCGTCCACGCACGGCGTGGCTGCGCAGCACGCGTGCCGCCTCGATCAGGTCAAGCATGTCCTCCCTGCGACGGCCGTCATGCATCCGGCTGATGCGCCCGCCTTTCCCTGGGATACGGTAGCGCCGGGCCATGCCCGGCGGCAGGCGCCCGTTACAACCAGGGCAGGATCCAGTGGTCGATCAGCAGGAAGGCGAACAGCGCCATCAGATAGACGATGGAGTACTGGAACATCTTCATCGAGAACAGCTCATCCGGCGGATCCAGCATGCGCCACGCATACCAGAGGAACACCGCGTTGAGCACGATCGCACCGCCCAGGTAGAACGGTCCGCTCATGCCCACCAGATAGGGCAGCAGGCAGACCAGGGCCAGCACCACCGAATACACCATGATCTGCCTGCGGGTATGCACCACGCCGTGGGTCACCGGCAGCATCGGGATCTTCGCCTTGGCGTAGTCCTCGCGGCGGAAGATCGCCAGCGCCCAGAAATGCGGCGGCGTCCAGATGAAGATGATCAGCACCAGCAGCGACGAGTACGCCCAGTCCGAAGAGCCCTGCATTCCGGTGACGGCGGCCCAGCCCAGCATCGGTGGCATCGCGCCGGCCAGACCACCGATGACGATGTTCTGCGAGGTCGCACGCTTGAGGTAGACCGTATAGATCACCGCATAACCGATCAGCGAAGCGAAGGTCAGCACGGCGGTGATCACGTTCACCCACAGCACCAGGATCGTCATCGACAGCACGATCAGCGCGCCGGCGAACACCAGCACCTGCCACGGCTTGACCTTGCCGACCACCAGCGGCCGCCACGAGGTGCGCGCCATCTGCGCATCGATGTGCGCATCCAGCAGCTGGTTGATCGCAGCCGCAGCCGAGGCCGCCAGCCAGATGCCGAGGAAGCCGAGCAGGCCCGCGCGTACCTGTTCCCAGCTGGGCACGCCTGGAATGGCCAGGACCATGCCCACCAGGGCGGTGAACACGATCAGGGCGACGACCTTGGGCTTGGTCAGGTCCCAGTACTGGCGGTAATTGGAGAACATCGGATCAGTCCGGGGCACGCAGGCGGGCCAGCAGGCTGACCAGCACGAACAACAGGGCAACGGCCACGCCGTTGTGCGCCACCGCCACTTCCAGCGGCAGCGCCAGCTTCACGTTGAGGATGCCGAGGGTGACCTGCAGCACCAGCAACACGATCAGCGCAGTCGCCCAGCCCCGCATGCTCGGCAGGCGGAACAGACGCACGCCCAGCCACAGCAGGTAGGCAGCCACCACGATGGCGAACAGGCGATGCGCCAGCTGGATGGCGATGCGCGAGGCGCCATCGAGCACGCCCCCTTCGTAGTCCACGCCGATGCCACGCCACAGGGTGAAGCCTTCGACGAAGTTGTGCTGCGGCCACCACTGGTTGGCACAGCGTGGGAAGTTGTCCAGCGAGGCGCTGCCGCCGCCGCAGGCCAGCGCCGCATAGTTGGCACTGACCCAGCCGCCCAGTGCGATCTGGGTGACCAGCACGACCACGGCGGCACGCAGCAGCCACTTCAGCCTGGGCGCCTCGGCCAGCGTGATCGGCAGATGCGTGGCCCGCCACGCCAGCCACACCAGCAGGCCGAACATCAGCATGCCGCCCAGCAGGTGGCCCATCACCACGATCGGCTTCAGCAGCAGCGTCACCGTCCACATGCCCAGCAGGGCCTGGAAGATCACCACCGCCAGGGTCAGTACCGCCGCGCGCGCCAGATCGATGTTGTTCCAGCGCAAGGCGGCAATCAGCAGTATCGCCTCACCACTCAGGGCCAGGGCACTGGCCGTTGCATGCCAGCCCATCATGTACAACGGTATGCCGGCAGCCACCAGCACGCAGGCGGTGACGACCGCCGTGGTTCCGAACCGGCGCCTGCGCGTGGCCAGCAGGGCCAGGGTCAGGATCTCGATGCCCAGCGCGCCGGCCAGGAAGCGGTGAACCTGCTCGCGCCAGGCCTTGTGCGTTTCCAGCGGACGGATATCGGCGGCCGGGTGGCCAACCGTCTCCTCGATGTGCTGCGGCCAGGTCGCGCGGCCATAGCAGGTCGGCCAGTCCGGGCAGCTCAGCCCCGCATCGGACAGACGGACGAAGGCACCGAACATGATCGTGCTCGCGGTCATGATCATGGCGAACCACGCCAGGCGGTGGAAATTGCGGTGCAGCGCCGGACGCGCGGAAAGGCTCATCAAACAGGACTCACTTCAGTTTCAGCAACGTGGCCATGTCCTTGCGCAGGCCCCCGAGGTCGCTGCCCGGGGCATGGCGCATGATCACGAAGCCGTTCGGATCGATCACGTAGACCGGCAGGCCAGCCGGATCGTCGACGCCGGGCAGGGCCGCGCGCAGCGCTGGCGACGGTGCCAGCGGCCGCAGCGCGGGCAGCGAGGCGATCGACGCCGGTGGCGGACCCAGCCACAGGATCTCGACATTATCGGCGTTATGGCCGAACAGCTGCCACACCTTGCCCAGCCCCTGCGACAAAGTGACGCACTGCGCGTCGCAGGCACCGGCCGGTGCCACCAGCAGGCGCCAGGTGCGCGCCTCCGGATTCCAGGGATAGGCCGTGCCGTCGGCCAGGGTCGGTGGCTGCTGGCGCAGGTCCACCGGGGGTTTGAGCAGCTGTCCACTGTTGCGGTGGCCGGTAGGCTGCCATCCGGAGAAGCGCAGCACGGCCGCCAGCGCCATTGCCCCGAAGAACACGGCGAACAACAACACCAGGGTCCGGCGACCGGAACCGCGCGCCTGCGGGGATGTAGCAGTGTTCATGCGGGCATTTTCTCATGGTTGGACAGGGGATGCCGGGCGCCCGAAGTCGGGCCCGCGCTATCGTGGAACGCGCCTGCTGCGCCCTTCCAGCACCAGCGCAACCACCAGCACGGTCAGCGCCAGGCCGAACCATTGCACGGCGTAACCCAGGTGGCGCTGCGGGGGCAGCGTGTTCGGCAGCAGATCGAGGTCGCGTTCATCACCGAAGGGCAGCGCCGGATCAAGCCGCAGCACGCGCTCCGGCAGTGCAGGCAGCCCCAGCGCCGTCGCCAGGCCCTCGGCAGGCAGCCGGCTGGCCAGCCAGCGCTGCGCCTCACCGGTTGCAGAGAACGCCGGGCCCAGCGCCAACCCTGCCGACGGCGGCGGCGCCAGCAGCCCGCGCACGGCCACCGGCGAAGGCGGCGGCGGCAGGTCGGGGAGCGTGCGGTCGGCGGGCAGCGCGCGCCAGCCGAGGTCGACCAGCAGCACGCTGCCGCCGTCGCTGCGGAAGGGGCGATAGATCTTCACCCCGGCCCGGCCGTGCCGGGTCTGGTTGTCCAGCAGCACCACGCCCGGCAGGAAGCGGCCATGGTCGGCCACGCCATGCAGCGCGCCCGGCGCCGCCAGTGCCTGCGCCAGCGGGAGTGCCTGCGCCGCAGCGGGGCCCTGCGCATCCAGCATGGCCTGCTTTGCATGCATGCGCTGCAACTGCCACAGGCCCAGCGCGGTGAATCCCGTGATCGCCACCAGCGCCAGCAACCAGCCGATCACCCGCGTGTGCTGGCGCATCATGACAAGTCCGCGCAAACGCGGTCAGATAGGCACATCCACCCTGCCCTCGAGCCGCGCATGAGTGATTCGCTGAAGACCCTGCTGGTGATCGCGTTTCTGATCGTCATCGTCTGGAACCTGGGCGCCGGGCTGTACTACCTGCTGGTCGACCGGGGCCAGACCAAGCGCACGGTCAACGCACTGACGCGCCGCATCGCGGTGTCGGTGGCGTTGATCGTACTGGTGATCGTGAGCATCTACATGGGCTGGATCAAACCGCACGGCATCGGTGGCTGAGCACGCCACCGGCATCGGCGCTTACAGCACGTAGACGAACAGGAACAGCATCAGCCACACCACGTCGACGAAGTGCCAGTACCACGCAGCGGCTTCGAACGCGAAATGGTTGTCGCGGGTGAAATGCCCCTTCGCCGAGCGCAGCCACATCACGATCAGCATGATCGTGCCCAGCAGCACGTGCGCACCGTGGAAACCGGTCAGCATGAAGAACGTCGACCCGTAGATGCCCGAGCCGAGCGTCAGGTTCAGCTCCTTGTAGGCGTGGATGTACTCCTCCGCCTGCAGGGCAAGGAAGCCCAGGCCCAGCGCCACGGTCAGGCCCAGCCAGACCAGCAGCTGGCGACGGTGCCCGGCCTTCAGCGCATGGTGGGCGATGGTGAGCGTCACGCCGGAAGTCAGCAGGATCAGCGTATTGATCAACGGCAGGCCCCAGGCCGGAATGGTCTGGAAGGCCCCGCCGATCGCCGCCGGGCCGTTGGTAGGCCACCCCGCGGAGTAGCCCTGCCACAGCAGCTCGTTGGTCATCACCCCGCGTCCCTCGCCGCTGAGCCAGGACAGGCCCAGGTGGCGGGTGTAGAACAGTGCGCCGAAGAATGCGCCGAAGAACATCACCTCGGAGAAGATGAACCAGACCATGCCCATCCGGAACGAACCATCGACCTGGCGGTTGTAGTTGCCGGCCTGCGATTCGCGCACCACGTCGCTGAACCACCAGAACAGGGTCAGCACCAGCATCGCGATGCCGATGTAGAACGTCCAGCGCCCCCAGCTGGCATCGTTGAGCCAGCTGGCCACGCCCACCATGGTCACCATCATCGCGATGGAGCCCACGAATGGCCATTTGCTCTGGGCCGGGACAAAGTACACGTTGGCGTCGGTCGGTGTCTGGGCCATGTCGTTATCCGGGTCAGGGAGCGGCGTGCGCGCCTTCCGAGGTGGCGGCCGGAGCCAGCCGATCGGACAGCGCGTCGTTGCGGTAGAAGGTGTAGGACAGGGTGATCGTCTTGATTTCCGGCGGCAGATCCGGATCGACGATGAAGCGCACCGGCATGTCGCGCTTCTCGCCGGCCTGCAGCGTCTGCGCGGTGAAACAGAAGCACTCGGTCTTGCTGAAGAATCCGGAGGCACGTGCTGGCGCGACCGAGGGCACCGCACTGCCGACGATCGCCTGTGGGCCGTCATTGCGGGCGTAGTACAGCGCCTCGTTCAACTCACCGGGCACCACGTCCATGGTCAGCTGCTCGGGATGGAATGCCCATGGCAGCCGCGAATTGACCCCGCCATCGAACTCCACCCGCACGGTGCGCTTTGCGGTGGCAGCCCCCACGCTGGCCTCGCTGCCCGGGCCGCGCTCCAGGCGCACGCCGAACACCTTCTCGCACGCGATGCGATACAGCGGCACCAGCGAGAAGGTCAGCAGGAACACGGCCACGGCAACGCCGATCAGGCGCGGCAGGCCGGCGCTGGGCGACGGTGTGCTGGCCGGTGTCGGGCTCATCGTCCGATCACCCCGCTGAGAATGAAGGTGGCATAGACCAGTACGGCGATGGCGCCCACCACGACTGCCGTGCGCCGGGCACGCCGGCGCTGCTGTTCGATGCCCTGAGTCTCGCCACCGTACAGCCGGGCCCTGCCCGGCTGCTTTTCGACAGCCGAGCCGGGCTCGGCTCTACAGGTCTGGAGCGGGCTCTCGTTATGCATGCCCCACCTCAATGCGTGATGTCGTCATGCGCCAGATCGCCCGGGCGCAGGGTCGGCGGGGTGGTGAAGGTGTGGGCCGGTGCCGGCGACGGCAGCGTCCACTCCAGGCCACGCGCACCTTCCCAGGACCGATCGGCCGCCTTCTCGCCATTGCGCAGCGAGGACAGCAGGATCGCCGCCATCATGAAGGGCGTGACGAACATGCCGAATGCGCCGATCGAGCTGATCAGGTTCCAGTCGGCGAACGCCACACTGTAATCGGGAATACGGCGCGGCATCCCGGCCAGGCCGAGGAAGTGCTGCGGGAAGAACAGCAGGTTGACGAACACGATCGACCACCAGAAGTGCACCTTGGCCCACTTCTCGCTGTACATGCGACCGGTCCACTTCGGCCACCAGTAGTACACCGCGGCAATCAGCGCGAACACTGCACCGGTCACCAGCACGTAGTGGAAGTGGGCAACGACGAAGTAGGTATCGTGGTACTGGAAGTCGGCGGCGACGATGGCCAGCATCAGACCGGAGAAGCCGCCAATGGTGAACAGGATGACGAAGGCCACCGACCACAGCATCGGCGCCTCGAACGTCAGCGAGCCACGCCACATCGTGCTGACCCAGTTGAAGACCTTCACGCCGGTCGGGATCGAGATCAGCATGGTGGCGAACATGAAGTAGATCTCGCCGCCCAGCGGCATGCCCACGGTGAACATGTGGTGGGCCCAGACGATGAACGACAGGAAGGCGATCGCAGCCGTGGCGTACACCATCGCCTGGTAGCCGAACAGGGGCTTGCGGCTGAAGGTGGGAATGATCTCGCTGACCACGCCGAAGGCGGGCAGGATCATGATGTACACCTCGGGGTGGCCGAAGAACCAGAAGATGTGCTGGAACATCACCGGGTCACCGCCACCGGCGGCGTTGAAGAAGCTGGTGCCGAAGAACTTGTCGGTCAGCAGCATGGTCACCGCACCGGCCAGCACCGGCATCACCGCGATCAGCAGGAAGGCGGTGATCAGCCAGGCCCAGCAGAAGATCGGCATCTTCAGCAGGTCGATGCCCGGCGCGCGCATGTTGAGCACGGTGGCGATGATGTTGATCGCGCCCAT
The DNA here is from genome assembly GCF_029844625.1 of Stenotrophomonas sp. GD03680. Taxonomy (NCBI): domain Bacteria; kingdom Pseudomonadati; phylum Pseudomonadota; class Gammaproteobacteria; order Lysobacterales; family Lysobacteraceae; genus Stenotrophomonas; species Stenotrophomonas sp. GD03680. The sequence continues at coordinate 39,043 of NZ_JAOCKC010000021.1, forward strand.
GATCGAACTGATGCCGGCCACGTGGATGGCGAACACAGTGAAGGCCACGTTGTAGCCGCCCTGCAGCGACAGCGGCGGATACAGCGTCCAGCCACCGGCCGGCGCACCTCCGGGCAGCAGGAAGGTGAGCAGCAGCAGGCTGAAGGCCACCGGCAGCAGCCAGAACGACCAGTTGTTCATGCGTGGCAGGGCCATGTCCGGCGCACCGATCTGCAACGGCACCATCCAGTTGGCCAGGCCGACGAAGGCCGGCATCACTCCGCCGAAGATCATCACCAGTGCGTGCACGGTGGTGAGCTGGTTGAAGGTTTCCGGCCTGACGAACTGCAGGCCCGGCTGCATCAGCTCGGCGCGGATGATCACGCTCATCGCCGCGCCGATGATGAACATGATGAAGCTGAAAAGCAGATACAGGGTGCCGATGTCCTTGTGGTTGGTCGAGAAGAACCAACGCTCGAAGAAACCCGGGTGGTGGTGGTGATCGTCGTGCCCAACTGCCGAGTGCGCCATTGCAAAACACCTCTCAGAATCGGTTGTCGCCACGGCCGCAGGCGGCCGCGGGATTTACATCACGCGCCGCTGGCCGCGGTGGCAGGGGCGGCACCCGCTTCGGCGGCGGCAGGTTCGGCCGGCGCGGCAGGCGTCTCCGCCGCAGGCGCAGCCGGTTCGGCCGGGGCTGCGGCCGGCGGTGCCGGCTTGCGCTGCGCCAGCCACTGCCTGAACTCCTCCTTGGATACGGCCTCGACCACGATCGGCATGAATCCGTGGTCCTTGCCGCACAGTTCAGCGCACTGCCCGCGATAGACGCCCGGCTGCTCGATGCTGGTCCAGGCCTCGTTGATGAAGCCGGGAATGGCATCCTGCTTCCAGCCCAGCGCCGGCACCCACCAGGCGTGGATCACGTCGTCGGAGGTGATGACGAAACGGACCTTGGTATCGACCGGCAGCACCAGCCGGTTGTCGACATCCAGCAGGTAGTGGGGATGGCTCTCGCGCGTCGGCACCTTGCCACTCTGCCGCATGCGGTCCGACTCGCGGTCCAGGCGGCTGGTGAAGGTGACGTTCTCGCCCAGGTACTCGTACTTCCACATCCACTGGTAGCCGGTGACCTTCACCGTCATCTCGGCATCGCGGGTGTCGTACATCTTGATCAGGTTGGCCGTGGCCGGCCATGCCATCACCACCAGGATGATCACCGGGATCACCGTCCAGATGATCTCGGCCTTGGTGTTGTGGCTGAAGGTGGCTGCGACCGCCCCCTTGGATTTGCGGAACTTGAAGATGGCGTAGGCCATCGCCCCGAACACGATCACGCCGATCACCGTGCAGACGATCAGCGAGAGATTGTTCGACTCCCAGGCCAGGCGCGAGGTCTGGGTTACCCCCTTGCCCATGTTCAGCTGCCACGGCTTGGGATCGGCCGCCTGGGCCCATGCCATCGCCGGAACCCATCCCCCGGCCACCACTGCGGCGGCCATTGCAACGCACTTCGTGCCCCACCTGCTGCTTTGCTTCATTGCCTAGACCCTTAGCGTCGTCGGTTGCCGCCATCGCTGGCGGCGAGCAAGCCTTCAAGTGTCTCTGCGAGCGTCTGACGTTCGGCCGGCGCGAGGAAACTCCCCACCTCCACCTGCCGGCCGCTGGACGCAAGCCGGACCCTCTCATCGTCGGCGAGCAGGCGCACCCAATGCGGGTGAGCCCGGAACACCGGCAATCCACCGGGTACGGGGATGACCTCCACATACGCCGGCACTACCCGGATTTCCTCCTGCCGTTCGCCGCTGCGCCACAGGGCACGTAACGCGGCTGCCAGCAACAGGCTGTACAGCAGCGCGAACAGGGGGGCGAATGCATTGCCGGCCAACCACCCCAGGGCGGAGACCAGCCACATCGCTCCCGACAACACGGTGAACAACAGGACGAACTGCCGGGCATCGAGCGCCCGTGGGGGACGCAGCCGCAGCTGCGTACCTGACCCATCTGGAGCTGGAAGCACCTCGATCATGTCGCAACCGCGTTCCTGCCGCGGGAAACGTCTCGATGGTAGCCCCGCCGTCTCACCGGTAGCAAGGGTGCATTCACACTTTTTGCCATGCTGCAATACAGCATTCGCCCGGCGCCGCAAATGACGAATTCAGCACAAATAGTGTCGCGCTTGCTGAACACGCTGAATCCACCGCCGTTAGGGGCTATCAGCATTCACGAAGGCGGCCGCGGGGCACTTCCGGAGGGCGCAAAAATGATTAAAATCGCCAAGTTTTCCATTGGCCGGACCGGCATGAACGCACCCTCCTCCTCCCTTGCCGCCCACGACGCCCCGCGTCATGGCGCGCTGCTGTCGCCGGAACTGCCGGCGTCCCCCAACCCGTTCCGCCAGGCCATTACCGACGCCTGGCTGAAGGACGAGGCCAGCCACGTCCGTGAGCTGCTGGCGCAGGCCCGCCTGCCCGCCGAGGAACAGGCCCGGGTGCAGGCGCTGGCCGCCGATCTGGTCGGCCGCGTGCGCGTGCGCGCCAAGGACCAGGGCGCGATCGAAGCCTTCATGCGCCAGTACGATCTGGGCAGCGAGGAAGGCGTACTGCTGATGTGCGTGGCCGAAGCGCTGCTGCGCATTCCGGACCAGGACACCGCCGACAAACTGATCCGCGACAAGCTGGCCGACGCCGACTGGGAAAAGCACCTGGGCGGCAGTGACTCGGTACTGGTCAATGCCTCCACCTGGGGCCTGATGCTGACCGGCAAGCTGGTGCAGATGAACGATGCCACCCGTGCCGACGCACCCAGCGCGTTCAAGCGCCTGGTCGGACGCGTGGGTGAGCCGGTGATCCGCCTGGCCGTGCGCCAGGCGATGAAGATCATGGGCCATCAGTTCGTCATGGGCCGCACCATCAGCGAGGCGCTCGCGCGTTCGCACAAGGGCGACAACGCCAGCTATCGCTATTCCTTCGACATGCTGGGCGAAGGTGCCCTGACCATGAAGGATGCGCTGCGCTATCTGGAAGACTACCGTCGTGCGATCCACGCCATCGGCGGTGACCACAAGGCACGCGGCGGCCGTCCCGACGGCGACGTCAACAACGCACCGGGCATCTCGATCAAGCTGTCGGCGCTGTACCCTCGCTACGAACATGCCAAGCGCGAGCGCGTGCTGAAGGACCTGGTGCCGGGCGTGCTGGAACTGGCGCAGCTGGCCAAGAGCTACGGCATCGGCTGCACCGTCGACGCCGAGGAGTCCGACCGCCTCGAGCTGTCGCTGGACATCATCGAGCAGGTGTTCTGCGACGCCTCGCTGGCCGGTTGGGACGGCTTCGGCGTCGTGGTGCAGGCCTACCAGAAGCGCACCCCGTACACGATCGACCACTTGGCCGACATGGCCCGCCGTGCCGGTCGCCGCCTGCAGGTGCGCCTGGTCAAGGGCGCCTACTGGGATGCCGAGATCAAGCGCGCGCAGATCGAGGGCTACCCGGGCTACCCGGTGTTCACCCGCAAGCAGAACACCGACGTGTCCTACCTGGCCTGTGCCAAGCGTCTGTTCACGCATGCCGATGTGATCTACCCGATGTTCGCCACCCACAACGCGCACACCATCGCGGCCGTGCGCAGCATTGCCAACGGCGGCGTGTACGAGCACCAGAAGCTGCACGGCATGGGCGACGATCTCTACGCCGAAGTGGTGCCGGCCGATCGTCTCGGCCTTCCCTGCCGCGTCTATGCACCGGTCGGATCGCATGAGGATCTGCTGCCGTATCTGGTGCGGCGCCTGCTGGAAAACGGCGCCAACTCCAGCTTCGTCAACCGCATCACCGACGAACGCGTGCCGATCTCCGATCTGATCCGCGATCCGGTCGAGATGGTGTCCTCGTTCGAATCGATTCCGCATCCCAAGATCCCGCTGCCGGTTGACCTGCTGCGCAGCCAGAACCACGACAGGAAGAACTCCATGGGCGCCAATCTCGCCAACGACAACGAACTGCGCGCCCTGGCCGGGCAGCTCAACGCGGCAGTGAAGCCGTGGCAGGCCGCGCCGCTGGTGCCGGGTGCGACCCCCGCAGGCGCGCCGCAACCGGTAACCAACCCCGCCGATACCCGCGAAGTGGTCGGCCAGTGGCTGCCCGCCGATACCGCCACCGTGCAGAAGGCGCTGGCCAATGCCGTGGCCGCGCAGCCGGCCTGGAACCGCACCCCGGCAGCAAGCCGCGCCGCCATTCTCGAGCACGCCGCCGACCAGCTCGAAGCACGCATGCCCGAGTTCATGGCGCTGTGCGTGAAGGAAGCCGGCAAGAGTTTGCCCGACAGCATTGCCGAAGTGCGTGAAGCGGTCGACTTCCTGCGCTACTACGCCAAGCAGGCACGCGAGCAGTTCGGACATGCCGAGAAGCTGCCGAGCCCCACCGGCGAATCCAACGAGCTGCAGCTGCACGGCCGTGGCGTGTTTGTCTGCATCAGCCCGTGGAACTTCCCGCTGGCGATCTTCCTGGGCCAGGTGGCCGCCGCACTGGCTGCCGGCAACAGCGTCATCGCCAAGCCGGCAGAGCAGACCAACCTGGTCGGCTACTACGCCGTGAAGCTGCTGCATGACGCCGGCGTGCCGGCCGAGGTGGTGCAGTTCCTGCCGGGCGATGGTGCCACCGTCGGCGCGGCGCTGACCGCCGATCCGCGCGTGGCGGGCGTGGCCTTCACCGGCTCCACCGACACCGCACGTGCGATCAACCGCGCGATGGCCGCGCGTGATGCCGCCATCGGCGTGCTGATCGCCGAGACGGGTGGCCAGAACGCCTTCATCGCCGACTCCTCGGCGCTGCCGGAACAGCTGGTCAAGGATGCGATCGGTTCGGCCTTCACCTCGGCCGGCCAGCGCTGCTCGGCCGCACGCGTGCTGTTCGTGCAGGACGACATCGCCGACAAGGTGATGACCATGCTGGCCGGCGCCATGAAGGAACTGAAGGTCGGCGACCCCGGCCTGCTGTCCACCGACGTCGGCCCGGTGATCGACGCCGATGCGCTGAAGATCCTGCAGGACCATGCCGAACGCATGGACCGCGAAGCGCGCCTGATCGCTGCGGCTGAACTGTCCGCCGAGGCTGCCCACGGCACCTTCTTCGCACCGCGCGCGTACGAACTGAAGAACCTGGGCCAGCTGCAGAAGGAGATCTTCGGGCCGGTCCTGCACGTCATCCGCTGGAAGGGTGAGCAGCTGGACGCGGTGATCGAGCAGATCAATGCCACCGGCTACGGCCTGACCCTGGGCGTGCACTCGCGCATCGACGAGACCGTCGATCGCATCACCAACGGCATCCAGGTCGGCAATGTGTATGTCAACCGCAACCAGATCGGTGCAGTGGTCGGTGTGCAGCCATTCGGCGGCCAGGGCCTGTCCGGCACCGGACCGAAGGCCGGTGGCCCACATTATCTGCTGCGCTTTGCCACCGAGAAGACCGTCACGGTGAACACCACGGCCGCTGGTGGTAACGCCTCGCTGCTGACGCTGGGCGACTGATCACCGGGTTGATGTGGTCAACGAAAAACCCCGCGGAAGCGGGGTTTTTTGTGCCTCGCTTGCTGTAGAACCGAGCCCGCGCTTGGCTTTTCCAGCGCAGCCGAGCGTGGGCTCGGCTCTACAGGGAGCCAGGTGCCGCCGTGGCCTCGGCACGCATCAGATTGCGCCAGTGGCGCAACGCCACCAGTGCATTGATCCAGAAACCGACGTACAGGATCGACGTCAGGTGCAGGCCACGGCTGTAGTACAGGGGCACGGCGATCGTATTGACCAGCAGCCACACCCACCACGATTCCAGCTTGCGGCGCATCATCAGGATCTGCGCGATCACGCTCAGCACCAGTACCGCCGAATCGACGTAGGGCGCATAGGCGTGGGTCAGGCGGGTCAGCATCCAGCCGTAGCCGAACGTGGCCAGGGCCGCCGTCGGCAGCAGCCACATTCCCGTGCGCGGGCGCAGCGAGGTGATCGGCAGCGGTGCGCCGTGGTTGCCACGCAGCCATTGCCACCATCCCAGCACGCTGATGGCGATGAAGAAGAACTGCAGCACCATGTCGGCGAACAGGTGTGAGCGCTCGAAGACAACGGCGAACAACGCGCAGCCGACGATGCCCAGCCACCAGGTGTGGACGTTGTTGCGTCCCGCCAGCAGGATCGAGCCTGCGACCGCTACGTTGGCGGCCAGCTCCAGCTGGAAGTTCGGATCGGACAGGTTCATGCGGCCATTGTCGTAGATCCACAGCCCGCGTGGATGCGCGCTGCACAAACAAAAGGCCCCGCTTGCGCGGGGCCCTTCGTGTACTGGATTAGGCCGAAGCCTGGATCAGAACTTGTACTGCAGCGATGCGGCCAGCACGTCGCCACTGACCTTGTACTTGCCGATGACGGTGTTGGCCGTCGCCGAGGTCGAGTAGATGTCCGGATCCTTGGTGAACAGGTGGGTGTAGCCCACGCTGTACTCCAGCTTGTCCGACGCTGCGTAGGTCATACCCAGCGACAGCCACTTGCGGGTGGTGTCCGGCACGCGGACGTCACGGTGCTCGTAGGTGGTCGGGGTCTGATCGTAGGCCAGGCCGCCGCGCAGGGTCAGCTTGTCGTTGACCTTGTAATCGGTACCGATCGCCGCGAAGGTGGTATCGCGGTAGTGGAACGGCAGCACGCTGTCCGGCTGGTTGGAGTCATAGTCGACGGTGACCTGGTCGAACTTGCTCCACGCAGTACGGGTGACTTCAGCCATGACCTGCCACTGGTCGTTCACCCGATGGGTGATGCCGACGGTCGCGCTGGCCGGCAGGGTGATGGTGGCGCGGCCGTTGCTGTCGATGAAGGTGCCGGTATTGGCAAGGAAGGCCGCGGCATTCTGCGGAATGGTGAAGTCGGCAGTGCCGTCGGTGATCTTGTGTTCGACCTCCGAGCGGTAGCTGAAGGCGATGTTGGTGCCTTCCACCGGGCTGACGGTCATGCCCAGGGTATAGCCGACCGACACTTCGTCACCCTTGATGCGCAGGTAGCCATCAGCAGTGCCCGGAGCGAAGCCCAGCTGGGCCGCCTGGCGGGCAGCAGCCTGCGAAGCGGCAGCGGCCTGGGCCGGAGTACCACCAGCCTGCAGCACGCGGGCGGCAGCCTGACGCTGGGCCGTGGCATTGATCGCGGTGCCGGTGTCGACGGCGTTGGTCAGGTCGACGTTCAGGCGCTCGGCGAACACCGAAGCGCCAAACGACAGGTACGGGTTGACGTCGTACGAGAACGCGACGCCCAGGTCGATCGCCTGCAGTTCGGTCTTGACGCCGTTGTAGCGGCCGACCCAGTCACGGTCGTATTCGGTCTTGAAGCCGAACGGAACGGTCAGCGAGGCACCGAAGTGCATGTTCTCGTTCTCGCCGAACGGCAGGTGGAAGTAGGCCGCCGGGACCGGGGCGATCATGCCGGCGTCGCCGCCGTTGCCACCCGAGATCGGCGCGCCGTTGCCGTATTCGCCACGGCCGCGGAACTTGGCACCGAAGCTGATCGCGCTGACGTCGCCCTGCAGCAGGGTACCGTCGAGCAGGCGCATGGAGGCCGGGTTGGTGGCGATGACCGAGGCGTCACCTTCGGTCGAGGTGGAGCCGGCGAAGGCGCGGCCCAGGCCCTTGGCGCTGTTTTCCTTCAGCTGGAAGGCAGCAGCGTTGGCGTCGGCGGCGGCCAGCGCACCGGCAACGCCGACGGCCAGCAGGGTCAGACGGGCAATGGTGGAAGCGGTTTGCATCGTAGTTCTCTCTCCGGTAAGCGGTGATGTTGCTCTGAGTGCGCCTGCGCCCGGCAGGCCCTGGGGCCCATCGGAGCGCGCCGGATTCCCCTCCCGACATACGACGCCGTATGCGAGTATTACCCAGAGCCGTTAATGAAACAATAACAGCGGCGGCGCTTTTTTCGTCGCAAAACCTGAACAGGAGCGCCCCCGCCACGGAGCCCGGCGCGCTAGGCTTGTCGCCATGTTCGTTTCCCTTCCGTCGCGCAAGAAGGCCGCCCTGCGCTGGGCCACACCCGTGCTGTTTGCGGCACTGTGGCTGGCTTTCCTGTGGTCAATCTCACGGCCGGATGATGCCAGGGGCAGCCTGTGGCTCGACTGGGGCGCGCTCTCCACCGGCCTGACCCATCCGCTGGACTGGTGGGCCACCCTGCAGGACGGCAGCGTGCTGCGCCTGTTCACAGCCCTGTTCCTGCATGCGGACTGGTCGCACCTGCTGGGCAATCTGGTCTTCCTGCTGATCTTCGGCCTGCCGGCAGAGCGGGTACTGGGGCCATGGCGCCTGTTGCTGCTGTTCCTGGTCGGCGGCGCGGTCTCCAACCTGGTGGCGATCTACACCATGGGCAGCCCGGACCAGATCATCATCGGTGCCAGCGGCGCGGTGTCGGCCCTGATCGGCGCCTACCTGGCCCTGTTCCCGGGCGCGCGACTGGGCGTGGTGATTCCCCTCGGCCTGTTCCTGGAGTTCGTACGCGCCCCGGCCTATCTGCTGATCGGCGTGTGGGCAGCACTGCAGGTGGTGTTCGCCTATATCGGCCCGACCTTCGGCATGGTGGCCTGGTGGGCCCACATCGGCGGCTTCGTGTTCGGCGTGGTGTATGGCGTGTACGTGCGCGCAGCGATCGCGCGCCGCCTGCGCAAGCGGCACGGGTTCTAGGCAACCGGCCGGCGTCGCCGGGCGTGGCCCGGCGCTACCTCAGGGCTTTGCCGGGGCCGGGCTCGGCTTTGCTTCCGGCTTTGCTTCCGGCTTTGCTTCCGGCTTTGCTTCCGGCTTGGCGGTCGCCGCGTCGGCGGCCTTTTCCGCTTCCGCCTTCGCGGCTTCGGCCTTCAGTCGCGCGGCCACCGAGCCGGGATGCTTCAGTTCGGCGAGCGCATCGTTGATCGGGCCATCGCCCGGCAACACCGCGCCTGCCCGATAACCTTCGGTTCCTTCATCGTCGCCGCGCAGATGACCCGGCAGGGTGGCTTCGCTGTAGTCGCTCAGGCTGGCCGGCAGCGCGTCATCCTCAGGGCGCGGCGCAGGCTTGAGCTCCACATCCGGCACGATGCCGGTGGCCTGGATCGACTTGCCGCTGGGCGTGTAGTAGCGCGCCGTGGTCAGCTTCACCGAATCGCCGTTGTCCAGCGGCAGCACGGTCTGCACCGAGCCCTTGCCGAACGTGCGGCTGCCAACCACGCGTGCGCGGCCATTGTCGCGCAATGCACCGGCCAGCACTTCCGAGGCGCTGGCCGAACCCGCATCGGCCAGCACCACCACCGGTGCGCCCTTCAACAGGTCGCCCGGCGTGGCGTCGAAACGCGCATCGCTGATGCTGATGCGGCCCCGCGTACTGACGATGTTGCCCTTGTCCAGCAGATCGTCGGCCACCTGCACAGCGGCGGTCAGCAGGCCACCCGGATTGCTGCGCAGGTCCAGCACCAGCCCCTTCAGCGTTCCACCGGACTGCTTCTGCAGCTGCTGCACATGCTTCTGGAAATCCGAACCGGTGTCGGCCTGGAAGGTACTCAGGCGGATGTAGCCATAGCCCGGTTCCAGCAGGCGGCTGCGCACGCTGGTGACGCGGATCGTCTGCCGGGTCAGGCTGACATCGAAAGGCTTCGGCCGGCCGTCGCGCACGATGGTCAGCACCACCTTGCTGCCGGCCGGGCCCCGCAGCGGCTCACTGGCATCGATCGCACTGATCGGCTTGCCATCGATGGCGATGATCAGATCGCCCGCGAGGATGCCGGCCTTGGCCGCCGGCGTGTCATCGATCGGCGCGATCACCTTCATGCTGGCGTTGTCCGGCTGCTGCTGCAGCTCGACGCCGATGCCCTCGTAGGCACCGGAGGCCTGCTCGTCGAAGGCCTGCGCATCTTCCTTGTTGAAATACGTGCTGTGCGGGTCGAGGTCGAGCAGCAGGCCACGGACCGCCGACTGCATCAGCTTGTTGTCGTCGACCGGGTCGACATAGGCCGCGCGCACCGCGTTGTACACCGCCACGAAACGGCGGATGTCTTCCAGCGGCACCTTCGAGGTCACCGCCTCCTCGCTGCTCGCCGCCTGCCCGCTGTTCGCAGCGGTCGGGGCCGGCGCGGTCTGCTGCGCCCAGGACAGCGCTGGCAACAGGGCCAGCAAGAGGGTGGCGGTACGGGCTGCGCGCATGGAGCACTCCTGTCGACGGTGGCATCGTGCCCAAGGCACAGGCACCGATTATGCGCGAAGCACAGCTAAATTCCCGTTGAACCCACGCAGTCCGTGCAGGCCCCGGGTTCAGCGGCGCTGCAGCCAGCTGTCCGGATTGACCGGCTGCCCGCCACGACGCAGCTCGAAATACAGTGCGGTCACGCCCTGGCCGCCAGAGTTGCCGACCTTGGCGACCGCATCGCCACGGCTGACCCGCGCACCTGCATCCTTCAGCAGCGTGTCGTTATGCGCATAGAGGCTCATGTAGCCGTTGCCGTGATCGACGATCAGGATCATGCCGTAACCGGTCATCCAATCGGAGAAGACGACCGTGCCATCGGCTACCGCGGTCACCGTGCTGCCGGCCGGGGCACCGATCAGCACGCCGCTGCTGGTGCGGCCATCCGGCAGCTTGCCGCCATAGCGTGCCAGCAGGTTGCCCGACAGCGGCCACCCCAGTCCCCCCACCTTCGGTGCCGGCGCCGATGCCACGGCCGGCGGCACCTTGGTCGCCGGCGGCGGTCGGCCTTCGGCGGCGGCCTGGCGTGCAGCGCGTTCGGCGGCGGCCTTCTCCGCGGCAGCCCGGCGCGCTGCCGCGCGACGCTCGGCTTCGGCCCGCGCTGCGGCCGCGCGCAGATTGGCCAGCAGGGTTTCCAGTGCCTTGGCATCCTGCCCCAATGCCTGTTCCTTCTCGCGCCGGTCCTTGAAGCGTTCGTCCAGCGAGGCCACGGTCTGCGCACGTTCGCGACGATCGGCCGCCAGCGCAGCCGCCTGCTGCTTCTGCTCGCGCTGGGTCCCCTGCAGCTGCTGCTGGCGTTCGGCAATCTGTGCCTGCAGCGCCTCCAGTTCCTTGAGATCGGCAGTCAATGCGGTGATGCGCTGCGCGCGCTCGCGCTGCAGGTACCGGTGGTAGGCCAGTGCACGGTTGGCATCGGCCACCGTGTCCTGTGACAGCAGCAGCTTGAGCGGGGCGTGGTTGCCCAGCTGATAGGCCGCGCGCAGCAACCCGGCCAGTTCGCGATGCTGCTGCGCCAGGTTGGACTGCAGGGTCGTGCGACGTCGCTCGGCCTCGGCCAGTGCCTGGTTCTGCTCGCGCAGCGCCGCCTCGGTCTGGGCCAGCACACGGCCGCTGCGGGCCACCTTCTCATCGGCCGCGCGCAGCTGCTGAGATGCCTGGCCACGCTGGCCCTCAAGCTGGCGGCGCTCCTGCGCGACGCCCTTCAGCTCGCTGCGCAGCTTCTGCAGCTTGCGCTCCGTTTCGAACGTGTTCTGTGCACCTGACGGAAGCGGCAGCGCCAATGCCAAGGCCAGCCCCAGCAGCAGGCAGCGCCCGCCGCGGGCAGCGGCGATGTGATGTCGGCGTGAGGGGAAGGCGTTGTTGCGCAAGGGCTTTCCAGTGACTTCAGGCAGTTGCAGGGGCGATTGGGGAATGGTGACATCAACGCACGCGGCCTGCCAGCCGCACATCCACCGAGGGACCCATGAACATTCGATCCATTCCGCTGCTGTTGGGCGTGCTGCTGGCCAGCAGTCCCGCCTGGGCACAGGACAACATCAGCAAGGTCAACGGCAGCATCACCGCCGAAGCCGGGCAGCGCTACGGCAAGCTGGATACCGTCAACGGCGGCATCCGCGTCGGTGAAGGCAGCGAAACCGGCAGCATCGATACCGTCAACGGTGGGGTGAAGGTCGCCGACCGCGCCCGTACCGGCAGCATCGAAACGGTCAACGGCGGGGTGCGCCTGGGCCGTGAGGTGATCGCCCGCGGCAACGTCAGCACGGTCAATGGCAGCATCTTCAGTGATCGCGGCAGCCAGATCGAAGGCGGCGTGGAGACCGTCAACGGTGGCATCGGCCTGGTCGAGAGCCGCGTCAGCAAGGACGTGGAAACCGTCAATGGCGATATCACCGTGGGCATCGGCTCCCAGGTCGACGGCGGCGTGCGCGTGCGCAAGCCCAGCTTCAGCGTCTCGCTGACGGCCGTCCGCAAGCCGCGGGTCATCATCGGCCCGAACGCCGTGGTCAGTGGCGCCCTGCACTTCGAGCGGGACGTGGTGCTGTACGTGCACCGCACCGCGCGCATCGGCCCGGTCAGCGGCGCCGATCCCATTCCGTTCGACAGCGAAACCGCGCCGGCGGACTGAGCCCAACGATTCGGGGATACTCCCCGTTCCCGGCCGCACCACCATGCGGCCCTCCCTTGTTTCCCAGGAACCGATGATGCCCCGCAAACTCCTCCTGTGCCTGGCCGCCGCGGCCGCGCTCAGTGCCTGCAAAGGCAATGACTCCCCGGCGCCGAGCGCCGGCACCGACAGTACCGCCCCGTCCACCGCGACCGCGGGCCATGCGTTCTCGCCGGAGATCAATGCCACCGATTTCGCCGAGATGGTCAAGACCCTGGCCTCCGACGAGTTCGAAGGGCGAGCACCGGGCAGCAAGGGCGAAGAGCTGACGGTCAACTACATCCGCGACCAGATGCAGCGCATCGGCCTGAAGCCAGGCAATGGCGACAGCTGGTTCCAGGACGTGCCGATGACCGAAACCACGGCCGATGAGTCCACCGTGCTGAAGATCAACCAGGGCGGCAAGACCACCGAGCTGAAGTTCGGCACTGACATGGTGGTCGGCACGCGTACCGGCCAGGCCGAGATCAGCATCGATGCCAGCGACCTGGTGTTCGTCGGCTACGGTGTCGATGCACCGGAACAGAAGTGGAACGACTATGCCGGCCAGGACTGGAAGGGCAAGACGGTCGTCATGTTCGTCAACGACCCGGGGTTCCACGTCGATGACGAGACCCTGTTCGACGGCAAGCGCATGACCTATTACGGCCGCTGGACCTACAAGTTCGAGGAGGCCGCACGCAAGGGCGCCGCCGCGGCCCTGATCGTGCACGACACGGCCGGCGCCTCCTACGGCTGGGATGTGGTGAAGAACTCCTGGGCCGGCCCGCAGTACGACCTGCCGGCCAAGGACGATCCGGAAGCACGCATCCCGGTGCAGGGCTGGCTGAGCGCCGACGCCGCACGCTCGCTGTTCGCCGCTGCGGGCCTGGACCTTGACCAGGCCTACAAGGACGCCAGCAAGCGCGGCTTCAAGCCGGTGCCGCTGAAAGCCACCGCATCCGTCGACCTCAAGAGCCGTATCGCACAGAAGCAGTCGCGCAACGTGGTCGGCGTCCTGCCGGGCACCAAGCGTGCCGACGAGGCCGTGCTGTACATGGCCCATTGGGATCACCTGGGCAAGCACGAGGGCGAGGAGGGCGACAACATCTACAACGGTGCGATCGACAACGCGACCGGCGTGGCAGGCATCCTGGAAGTCGCCGAAGCGATGGCCCACCAGGATCCGAAGCCGGAGCGTTCGGTGGTGTTCCTTGCCGTGACCCTGGAAGAATCCGGCCTGCTCGGCTCCAAGTACTACGTTGCGCATCCGACGTTCCCGCTGGACAGGATCGCCGGCGTCATCAACATCGACGCCATGTCCGTGGCCGGCCGCGCCAAGGACGTGACGGTGACCGGCTTCGGCAGCTCCGAGCTGGAAGACATCCTCAAGCCGCTGGCGGCGGCCCAGGGACGCACCCTGCACGGCGAAAGCTCGGTACAGAGTGGCTTCTACTTCCGTTCCGACCACTTCAATTTCGCCAAGGCAGGCGTCCCGGCGCTGTACGCCGACGGTGGCGAAGATCTGCGCGAAGGCGGAGTGGAAGCCGGCCGCAAGTCAGCAGCCGACTACGGCGCCAACCGCTACCATGGACCGAAGGATGAGTTCGACGCGGCCAGCTGGAAGCTGGACGGCACTGTCGAAGACCTGCAGCTGATGTACGGCGTCGGCAAGGAGCTTGCCGGTGGCGACCGCTGGCCGAACTGGTATGAAGGCAATCCCTTCAAAGCCGCCCGCGACACGATGATGAAGGCCAAGACCCCGGCCCGCTAACGTCGCGCCATGCTCGACTGAACGCTATCGATGTCAGAGCGGCGCCCTACGGGGCGCCGCTTTTTTTTGTGCGATCCCAGCTCAGTGGCCGCTTTCCGCGCATAAAGAAAAACCCCGCTGCGCGAGCAGCGGGGTTTTGGGTGTAAACCCTGGCGATGACCTACTCTCGCATGGCTTGAGCCACACTACCATCGGCGCAGCTGCGTTTCACTTCCGAGTTCGGGATGGGATCGGGTGGTTCCACAGCGCTAATTTCACCAGGGAGACGGTTGCAGCAGCGCCTGCGGCGCCAGCTTCGCGATCTTGCCCTTGGGCGGAAGCCACCCGGAAAATGCAGTGCCTTCATTAAAAGGAAAAACCCCGCTGCGTGAGCAGCGGGGTTC
>NZ_JAOCKC010000022.1:0-51199 GCF_029844625.1 Stenotrophomonas sp. GD03680
CGGCCAGCATGGATGCCGCGGCCAGGCCTACAAGGACGTATTCACGGCGTCCCCCGTCCTTCCCACCCGCACGCCCCCCGACAATTTCCGTGCGCGTCAGCCACGGAAGAGAAAGAAGAAGATCAAAAGCAACAGCAACAGCCGCGCGCTGTGGGTTGGGGTCGGATCCGTCTTCCAGAGGAAACGGATCCGACCCCTTCGTGTTTTTCCGGCGCAGGCTGCCGAACACCCTCAATCCGAATCCTGCGCGCGCGCTGCTTCGGCCTGGGTTTCTTCCTGTGCCGCCATTTCGCGCGCGATCCACGCATCGATCATGTGCCGCTGGCGCTGTGCCTGCCGCCGCTCCCGCGTGTACTCCTGGTCCAGTACCCGGTACAGCGAGACCATCACCAGCACCATCAGCAGCGCGAATGGCAGTGCCGAGATCGTGATCATGCCCTGCAGCGCGTCGAGGCCACCGGCCAGCAGCAACGCACCTGCGATCAGTGCGATGCCCACACCCCAGGCCAGCTTGCGCTTGGCGGGCGGGTCGCCTGCCTCGTCGGTGGACATGCTGGCCAGCACCAGCACCGCCGAGTCAGCCGAGGTCACGAAGAAGATCATCAGCAGAACCAGCGCGATGCACGACAGCAGCAATGGCAGCGGCATGCTGTCGAACAGGGTGAACAGTACGGTCTCATAGCCATTGCCCAGCGCCTGTACCAGGTCTGCATGGCCGAAGATCTGCGACCAGATCGCGGTGCCACCGAACACCGAGAACCAGAAGAAGCCCAGCAGCGTCGGCGCCAGTACCACGCCCACCACGAACTCGCGCACGCTGCGGCCACGCGAGATGCGCGCGATGAACGAACCCACGAACGGTGCCCAGGAAATCCACCAGGCCCAGTAGAAGATCGTCCAGTCGGCGACCCACGTACTGGAGGAGAACGGTGACATGCGCAGGCTCATCGTCACCAGCTGGTTCAGGTAGGACCCCAGCGTCGTGGTGAAGGTATTGAAGATCGCGCCGGTCGGCCCGAGCACCAGGACCAGTGCCAGCAGCAGGGCGGCCAGTGCCAGGTTGAAGTTCGACAGCCATTTCACGCCGCGCTCCACGCCGCTGAGGGTGGAGGCCATGTACAACACGAAGGCGACGGCGATGATGGTCAGCTGCAGCGGCACACCGGCATGCACGCCGAACACGCGCTGCATGCCGGCTGCGATCTGGATGGTGCCGAAGCCCAACGTGGTGGCCACACCGATTGCCGTGGCCACCACCGCGGCAATGTTGACAATCCGTCCGATCCAGCCCCGATGATGATGACCGATGATCGGCTGCAGCATGTCGCTGACCAGCCCGCGGCCGTTGCGGTTGAACTGGAACCACGCCATTGCCAGACCGATCAGCGCGTAGATCGCCCACGGATGCAGGCCCCAGTGGAAGAACGCATAGCGCATCGCTGCACGTGCGGCGTCCATGCTTTCCGGTGCCAGTCCTTCCGGCGGCTTGCTGAAGTGGGAGATCGGCTCGGCCGCCCCCCAGAACACCAGGCCGATGCCCATGCCGGCGGCGAACAGCATCGACATCCAGCTGGCCCGCGAGAATTCGGGTTCGGCGTCTTCGCCACCGATGCGCAGGTTGCCGAAGCGGCCGAACGCCAGGTACATCAGGAACACCAGCGCCAGGAACACCACCAGCAGGTACAGCCAGCCGATGCCGCGGATGAGTTCGCCGAGGATGCTCTGCACCACGGCGTTGAAGGGACCGGGTGCTACGCCGGCAAGCAGCACCAGCAACAGGACCAGTGCGATGGAAACACGAAACACCATGAAGGAGCTTCTCCGATCAAAGGGATTGAGGGAGCGAGCAAATGCTTGCAGCGAGGGGCCGGCGGCACTCGAGCGCGAGCCGGGCAGGGGCCGCGATGGCGGCGATGCGTCATCGGTCGCAGCGACACGATGCGCGTGCACGTTACTGAACGCGACGTCATGGTTGCGTTAATTCATCAATGTCGCGTGACGCGCAGCTGCCCTGTAGGCTCGCCCTGTTGCAGGACTTCTATGGTCTAATGCCGGCAAGAAGCGGGGGTACCGCGGCCATCGGCCACGGTTGAGACAGTCCCTTGGAACCTGATCCGGCTCATACCGGCGTAGGGAAGCTTTGCAATGCAACCGAACCCGGACGCGGCCCAAGGGCCGTCCGCGTGCGGGGGCAGTGCGCCGCCGCTTCGTCCCTGACCCTCCTGGACGATGCCCGATGAACGCACAGCTCTCCGCCCTGCAGCAACAGGCCCAGCAACTCTCCGAATCCGTGACCCGGCCGATTCCCGGCTCGCGCAAGATCCATGTCACCGGCTCGCGCCCGGACCTGCGCGTGCCGATGCGCGAGATCGCACTGAGCCGCACGCCGACCCTGTTCGGCGGCGAAGAGAACGCGCCGGTCACGGTGTATGACACCTCCGGCCCCTACACCGATCCTGACGTGCGCATCGACCTGTCCGCGGGCTTGCCGGCCCTGCGCCGTGCCTGGGTCGAAGCGCGGGGTGACACCGAACAGCTTGATGGCCTGAGCTCTTCCTTCGGCCGCGATCGCGAGCACGACCCGAAGCTCGATGCGGTGCGCTTCCCGGCCCGCAGCCTGCCGCGCCGCGCCCGTGCGGGTGGCAATGTCACCCAGATGCACTATGCGCGCCGCGGCATCATCACGCCGGAGATGGAATTCGTCGCCATCCGCGAGAACCAGCGGCTGGACGCGATCCGCGATGCAGGCCTGCTGCAGCAGCATCCGGGCGAAGCCTTCGGCGCATCCATCCAGAAGATCATCACCCCGGAGTTCGTCCGCGACGAAATCGCCCGTGGCCGGGCGGTGCTGCCCAACAACATCAACCATCCGGAAAGCGAGCCGATGATCATCGGCCGCAACTTCCTGACCAAGATCAACGCCAACATCGGCAACAGCGCGGTGTCATCCGGCATTGCCGAGGAAGTGGAGAAGCTGGTGTGGGCGATCCGCTGGGGGGGCGATACGGTGATGGACCTGTCCACCGGAAAGCACATCCACGAGACCCGCGAGTGGATCATCCGCAACTCGCCGGTGGCGATCGGCACGGTGCCGATCTATCAGGCCCTGGAGAAGGTCGATGGCCGTGCCGAGGCACTGACCTGGGAGATCTTCCGCGACACGTTGATCGAACAGGCCGAACAGGGCGTGGACTACTTCACCATCCATGCCGGCGTGCTGCTGCGCTACGTGCCGCTGACCGCCAAGCGGGTGACCGGCATCGTCAGTCGCGGCGGCTCGATCATGGCCAAGTGGTGCCTGGCCCATCACAAGGAGAATTTCCTCTACACGCACTTCGAGGACATCTGCGAAATCATGAAGGCCTACGACGTGACCTTCTCGCTGGGCGATGGGCTGCGCCCGGGCTGCATCGCAGACGCCAACGACGCGGCGCAGTTCGGCGAGCTGGAAACGCTGGGCGAGCTGACGAAGATCGCATGGAAGCATGATGTGCAGACGATGATCGAAGGTCCCGGGCACGTGCCGATGCAGCTGATCAAGGAAAACATGGACAAGCAGCTGCGCGAATGTGGTGAGGCTCCGTTCTATACGCTGGGGCCGCTGACCACGGACATCGCGCCCGGCTATGACCACATCACCAGTGCCATCGGCGCAGCGATGATCGGTTGGTTCGGCACCGCGATGCTCTGCTACGTGACGCCGAAGGAACACCTTGGCCTGCCCAACCGCCAGGATGTGCGCGACGGCATCATGGCCTATCGCATCGCCGCACATGCGGCCGACCTGGCCAAGGGGCATCCGGGCGCGCAGGTCCGCGACAACGCATTGAGCAAGGCGCGCTTCGAGTTCCGTTGGGAAGACCAGTTCCACCTCGGGCTGGACCCGGAGAAGGCAAAGGAATTCCATGACGAGACGCTGCCCAAGGACGCGCACAAGCTGGCGCACTTCTGCTCGATGTGCGGGCCGCACTTCTGCTCGATGAAGATCACCCAGGACGTGCGGGAGTACGCCGAGGCCGGAATGAAGGAGAAGTCCGAGCAGTTCCGCGCTGCGGGCGCGGAGGTCTACCAGCAGGGCTGATCGGACTGGCGTCGCCGGGCGTGCCCCGGCGGCGCTGCATCGCGCGCCTCACGCGCATCCCGTTATCCTCCGCCCATCTTTCCGGGGAAGGGACGCCATGCCTGTTGCCGTGACCACCCGCTGGCTGGCCATCGCCCGCCGCCATCCGTCCGCGTGGCTGCTGGGCGCGCAGCTGCTGGCGGTGATGCTGTATCCCGCGCTGGACGACACGGCCGCCGGCCGCGCCGCATTGGGCATGTTTGGAATGGCGGTGCTGGGCCTGGCGTTGTGGGTGGTCCAGCGCAGCCCGTTGGGTACATGGCTGGCACTGCTGCTGGCGATTCCGGCGGTGGTGTTCTCCATCGCCGGCGCGCTGCTGGACCGCGCCGCGCTGGTGACCACCGCGCAGCTGCTGGAGAGCCTGCTCTACTTCTATACGGCCGGCGCCCTGATCGCCTACATGCTGCAGGACCACAAAGTCACCCGCGACGAACTGTTCGCCGCCGGCGCCACCTTCACCTTGCTCGCGTGGGCATTCGCCTTCGCATTTGGGGTGTGCCAACAGTGGTATCCGGGCAGTTTCCAGGGCAGCAGCGAGGGACCTCAGCGAAGCTGGATGGAGCTGCTTTATCTGAGCTTCAGCTTGCTGTCCGGGGTCGGCCTCAGCGATGTCGTGCCGCTGCATCCGCAGGCACGCGCACTGGTCATGCTGGAGCAGTTCTCAGGCGTGATGTACGTGGCTTTGGTGGTTTCGCGGCTGGTCGGATTGACCATGCTGCGGCGGTTCTGAAAATGAATGGCAGATAAAAATTTCGCGCCCGAAAGGGCGCGAATGATGGTGCGAAGTTATGTGAATGCGTCGGCGAGAGAGAGCCTGATGTCGACCACGCGATAGGCGAGGTAACCGGCATAGGCTAGTATTCGCGCGCTCCATTGTTTTTGCGGTATGCGCCGATGCTTTGTGCGGAGTCTGGCTTTTCGCTGTTCCCCGTTGGGGACGGTATCGAAGGCGAACACTGCCCGGAAACTGTCTCTACTGTTTAGCAAAAAATGAACCGCAGCGAAATCCAGCCCACCGAATCTGATCGGATCCGGATTGGCGAATGTGTCGTCACTTTGTCCTCGCGAGAGGTCGAAGTTGCCGGCGCGCGTCGCCCGCGCCGGCTGACGCCGAAGGCGCTGGGCGTGCTGCGTGTGCTGCTGCGGCAACCCGGGCGCGTGGTCACCCGCGAAGAACTGTTCGCCGAGGTGTGGCCCGATACGCTGCCCACCAACGATGTGCTGACGCAGGCGGTCACCCAGCTGCGCAAAGCCTTCGCCAACGACGATGACAACGGCCAGGCGTATATCGAGACGATCGCCAAGACCGGCTACCGCCTGCGCGTGCCGGTGCAGGCCATGCCCGAGCCCGAAGCGGAACTGGCGGTCGATGCCGAAGGCGCGGCTGGCGATTCCAACGCGGTCGTGGAAGTGCACACGCCAGCCCCGGAGGACATGCGACGCCGTCGCTGGCGCTACCTGCGACGTCGATTGCTGCTGGTGCTGGGCCTGTTGATGCTGGCCGCACTGCTGGTGATGACGGTCCTGCTGCTGCGCCGTGCGCCGGCCAGCTCTCCGGTGGAGGCGGCGGTGGAGAACGGCACGCGGGTGATCGGCAGCCCGCAGCGGCCCTATCGGCTGATCACCGCCACCGCAGGCTTCGAAACCTATCCCACGCTGTCGCCGGATGGTTCGCAGGTGGCCTACGAAGGTGCCAGCGAGGATGGCCTGGGCGGCGGTGCGATCAAGGTACAGACGTCCGGCAACGCGCCGGCGCGGCAGCTGCTTGTTCCTCCTGAGGGTGCGGTTGATCGCTTCCCGAACTGGTCGCCGGATGGACGCGACATCGCCTTTGCCCGCTTCTCCGCCGATGGGGGTTGTCAGGTGCTGATCGCCAGTGCGACCGGCGGCGCGTTGCGTCAGGCCACGCGCTGCGATGGCACCGAGCTGCTCAGCTTCGACTGGACACCCGACGGGCGCGGCCTGGTATTCGGCAGCATGGTGGGCCGCTATGCCCACCGCGGTATCCGAGTACTCGATCTGGCCAGCGGACAGTGGCAGCCGCTGCAGTACGCCGTCGATCAGGACGATTTCGATTACGCGCCGCGCTATTCGCCGGACGGCAAATGGCTGGTGTTCGTGCGCAACCCGCAGATGGGCGACCTGTGGCGGGTTCCTGCCGCGGGTGGCACGCCGGAGCAGCTGACCAGCGAGTCGGCCGAGCTGCGCGGATGGGCCTGGCTTGGCGACGGCCGCACCATCGTGTTCGGCCGCCGGGTCGACAGCGAGGTGCGGCTCTATTACCTCGACATCGAGCGGCGCACGCTGCGTGATGCCGGACTGGACGATGCGCAGTGGCCGGCGGTATCGCGGCATGGCGGCATGCTGGCCTTCGTCCATCGCCGTGCACAGTTCGGCGTGTTCAAGGTGCCGATGCAGGGCGGTGAACCGGAGCGCCTGTTTGCGTCCAGCGGCCGCGACGGTCAACCGATGGCAGCACCGGACGGTCGCCAGCTGGTATTCACCTCTGACCGCTCGGGCAGCTTCGCTCTCTGGTGGGCGGACATGCAACGCCCCGATTCGCTGCGGCCGATCGAGGGCCTGCGCCCGGAAGCACGGCAGGCCCCCGATTGGTCGGCCGACAGCCGGCAACTTCTGGTGGTTGGGCGCGATGCACACGGTCGCGCGGTGGTCTACGAGATCGCCCCCCGCGACGAGCGTCTGCAACCGCTGCCTGTGCCCGCCGAACAACCGCTGCAGGCGCTGTATGGCGCCACGCCCGAGCAGCTGCTGGTGGTCGAACGTGATGCCGACCAGCGTACGCGGCTCAGTCTGTTCGATCGCAGCACCCAACCCTGGCGGCGGCTGGCGAGCATCGACGGCGTCTCCCAGGTCCGCTTCGACCGCGCAGGCCGTCGGGTGCTGTTCACCCGCCTGGCGGCGGAGGGGTTGTGGGCGGCGGACGCGGCGCTGTCCCCGGACAGCGTGCGGCAGATCAGCGAGGACAAACCCAGCCGCTGGCGCTACCGCTCGTGGACGGTTACCGGCCACGACAGCATCGGCTATCTCGGCAGTTCCACCCGCTGCAGCACCATCCTCGTCCGCATCGCCGCCGGGCAGGAGGATGCCGGGCGCTGCCTGGACGCGCAGCGCTTGAGCGCGAGCAACGGACTCAGTGCCAGCGCAGACGGGACGGCCCTGTTTGTCGCTCTGGCAGTCAGTGATGGCGCCGACATCGGCGTGATGCGGCTGCCCGAAAAGGCGCCAGCGCTGTTCCCGGCCTTCTCCAAGATGTTGATGTTCAAGGGAAATGGGCCTTCGTAATTTTTTCGTCGGGATCTCGCCGCGAATTCGTGGCGATCTCGTCGGTCTTTCCTGACGCGGTGCCGCCTGATTGGGCAAAACGGAGGCCTGTACTTGGCAAATCCGTGGTGCACCATGCGTCAACTCTCACTGGCCGATCGTGGCCAATCCGTCTCCCTGGACAAGGCACTCGATGACGTCGTGCCGACCTGTCTGGGCGTGGCCCGGCTCGGCAGCCTGCAGACCGCGGGCAGCAGCTTCACCGTGTGGATGCAGGTGCGCGGCAGCTCCTGGGTGGAGGCCAAGGAGGGGCGCTTCCGCCTGCGCCACGGCGAATGGATCGCGTTCGAGAAGGAATCGCGCCCGCTGGTGCAGGCAGGGCGCAACGGGCTGTGCATCGGCCTGAACCTGAACGTGGAAGCGCTGCGTGTGCTGGCGGAAATGGCCGACTGCGGCCTGTACGCGGGCCGCGGCCGGATGGGCCGCAGTGACGCTCGCGTCGCGCTGCGCCTGTGGCGTGATGCCTTGGCCAGTGGCCACCCGGCGCAGCACCTGCGCCCGCTGCTGCTGCATCTGGCCGGCCTGCAGCGTGGATTGGCCGACAACGTGCAGCGCTGCCCTGGCCGTTCGCGCAGCCGCAAGCGCCAGGTGTTCGGTCGCATGCAGCGCGCCCGCCTCTATCTGGAAGGCAACAGCCACCGCGTCGTACGCATCGGCGAACTGGCCGAGCTGACCAACTTCTCCAGCTGGTATCTCTCCAAGACGTTCCAGAGCCTGTATGAAGAAAGCCCGCAGTCGCTTTCGGCACGGCTGCGCCTGGAGCGCGCCGCCGACCTGCTGCGCGACACCGAC
Organism: Stenotrophomonas sp. GD03680; assembly: GCF_029844625.1. Lineage (NCBI taxonomy): Bacteria > Pseudomonadati > Pseudomonadota > Gammaproteobacteria > Lysobacterales > Lysobacteraceae > Stenotrophomonas > Stenotrophomonas sp. GD03680. The sequence goes on from NZ_JAOCKC010000022.1 coordinate 8,255, forward strand.
ATGATGGTGGGAGAGGTCGCCGCGGCCAGTGGTTTCGACAACTGCTGCAGCTTCGCCCGGGCGTTCCGCGCCCGCTACGGGCAGTCCGCTTCGCGCTTCAGGGAAAACGGCGGCTTGCTCCCGCCACAATCCGCAAAGTCTCTGGTTGGTTCGCGCAAATACAGCGCTGCAACGCAATCGTAACGTGCTGGGGTGTTTTAACACGCTGCTAACACGTACCTTGGAGAGATTGATGAACGTTCGTAACCCCGCAGTGCGGTTCGGCCTGCTGCCGGCCGGCATTGCGCTGGCGCTGGCGCCCGCCTTCGCTTCCGCACAGGAAGCACCGGAAGCAAAGGGCACCACCGACCTGGACCGCATTTCGGTCACCGGCTCGCGCATCCGCGGCGCTGCCGTTGAAACCCAGCAGCCGATCGTCACCCTGAGCCGTGAGAACCTGGAAAAGCAGGGCTACACCTCGGTTGCCGACGTCCTGCAGAACCTGACCTCGGCCGGCTCCCCGGCCATCTCCCGTTCGGAGTCGCTGGCTTCGGGCGAAAACGTCGGTGGCTACTACGTCGACATCCGCAACCTGGGCGCGCAGCGCACCCTGGTGCTGATGAACGGCAAGCGCCTGGGCGCGACCACCGCCGGCTACCAGGATCTGAGCCAGATCCCGATGGCCGCCATCGAGCGCATTGAGATCCTGAAGGACGGCGCCTCGGCCATCTACGGTTCGGACGCCATCGCGGCCGTGGTCAACGTGATCACCCGCAAGCGCTTCGACGGCGCTGAAGCCAGCGTCTATGTCGGTCAGTACGGCAAGGGCGACGGCGACACCGAAACCTATTCGTTCACCCTCGGCAGCATGGGCGAGCGCGGCGGTGTCACCATGTCCGCCGAGTACTCCAAGCAGGATCCGGTGTGGGCGAAGGACCGTTGGTTCAGCCGTGACGGCAACGCCGGCCCGAACTACCCGGGTTCGGGCGCCAGCCCGATCAACCAGAAGGGTGGCTTCTGCGACCCGTGCGTCACCCCGAACCTGAAGCAGGGCGAGCCGGGCTATGTCGGCCCGAGCGACCAGCGCTGGTACACCCTGCGTGATGGCGGCAACCCGGCCAACCGCGCCGACTACCGTCTGGAAACCTCCGCTGACGCCGTCAATGCCAACCAGCAGATGATGGTGCAGACCGGTATCGAGCGTAAGTCGCTGTACGTCAACGGCAACTACGACTTCACCGACGCGATCTCGTTCAACGCTGACGTGCTCTACAACGAGCGCAACACCACCCAGCAGATCGCAGGCTATCCGTACCAGTCGGCATCCTTCGACACCCCGCTGTCGGCCGACAGCGCGTTCAACCCGACCGGTGAAGACCTGACCTTCCGCCGCCGTCTGTGGGAAGTGCCGCGCACCACCGAAAGCCAGGTCAAGACCCTGCGCTTCGCCCCGAGCATCAGCGGCTTCTTCGACTTCGCCGGCAAGACCTTCGACTGGGACGTCGGCGCGCTGTGGAACCGCAACGAAACCACCAAGCGTGGTCACGGCGACATGAGCCTGATCGCATCGGAACAGGCGCTGGGCGCTTCGTTCATCGGTGCTGATGGCGTCGCCCGCTGCGGCACCAGCATGTCCGATCCGCTCGCCACCAGCGGCTGCCGTCCGTGGAACCCGCTGCTGCCGTTCGGCGTTGCCGGTGCCGGTTCGCTGGCCGACCAGGCCACCCAGGACTTCCTGTTCCCGTACTTCACCGATACCGGTCTGACCAAGACCACCAGCTTCACCGCCAACCTGTCGGGTTCGATCGTGACCCTGCCGGCCGGTGACCTGGGCTTCGCCGTGGGCGTCGAGCACCGCAAGGAAGAAGGCCGCTTCTCGCCGGATGCCTTCGCACAGTCGGGCCAGTCCACCGGCCTGGGCGCGCAGACCACCCAGGGTGAGTACTCGCTGGACGAGGTCTACCTGGAACTGAACGTGCCGGTCCTGGCGGACATGCCGTTTGCCAAGGAGCTGACCCTGAATGCTGCGACCCGTTACTCGGATTACAGCAACTTCGGCGACACCCTGAACTCGAAGTTCGGCTTCACCTGGCGTCCGCTGGACGAGCTGCTGGTTCGCGGTACCTGGGCTGAGGGCTTCCGTGCTCCGACCATCGACAACCTGTACGGTGGCCTGAGCAGCAGCTTCGAGTCGTACACCGATCCGTGCGGCATCACCGCGCCGGGTTCGGTCAACGGCAACGCGGCCTGCTCGGCGGCGGGCGTCCCGGTCGGTTACACCCAGCTGGGCCAGGGCCTGATTCCGTGCACCTCGACCCCGTGTGCGACGCCGGACCAGTTCATCTCGGGTGCCAACCCGAACCTGACCCCGGAAACCTCCAAGAGCACCACCGTCGGCCTGGTCTGGAGCCCGCGCTGGGTGCAGGGCCTGGACATCTCGCTGGACTGGTACAAGTACGAAATCAGCGACATGATCATCGCTGACAGCGTCGACCGCATCCTGCGTGACTGCTACGTGCTGGGCGATGCTTCGCGTTGCGCCGCGCACACCCGTGCAGGCGATGGCCACATCAACGGCATGACCTACGGCCTGGCCAACCTCGGCCAGATGGAAACCCAGGGCTACGACCTGGGCATCAAGTACCGCCTGCCGGAGCTGGCCATCGGCCAGTTCGCGATCGACTGGCAGACGAGCTACCTGGCCAAGTACGACGAGCAGGGCCAGAACGCTGACGGTGACAACATCACCATCGGCCGTGTCGGTGAGCCGGGCCTGTTCCGCGTGCGTTCGAACCTGGGCCTGACCTGGTCGAAGGGTGACTTCGGCGTGGCGTACACCGCGCGTTACTACTCGGGCATGAACGAAGCCTGCGTGGCCAACCGTCCGTGCGACGACGCCGACCGCTACCAGAACGGTGAGAAGTCGCCGCTGCGCAAGACCGGCTCCAACACCTTCCACGACCTGCAGGTCAGCTGGAAGGCACCGTGGGATGCCACCATCGCGCTGGGCGCCAACAACGTGTTCGACCACAAGGGTCCGATCATGTTCACCCAGCCGAACTCGAGCTTCGCCTACTACGGCGGCTTCGACGTGGGTCGCTTCCTGTACATGAAGTACACCCAGCGCTTCTGATCCATCGAAGTGCGATAGCAGAACGAGGAGGGCGGACCGCAAGGTCCGCCCTTTTCGTTTCTGTAAGGGAATTCTGATCAGGTCGGGAAAGTGAGTGCGGTCACTGTCTGCTCTTGTCGCATTCAGCACAGTAGGTGCGTCCAATACCGGACACTGGGAGATGGATATGAAGCGCACGCTTTTCCGCCAGGTATCGGCCGCCGTCCTGATCTATGCAACGCTGGTGGGCTCGCTGTCCGCACAGAACATCATCGTCTGCGGCGGCGGTGTGTACTGCGAGCAACTCCGGCTGGAGTGCCTGGCCAAAGGCAGCGCCCCGGCCCTGTGCGAGCGTCAATGGCGTCTGTGCGTGCTGGACGCCTGTCCGCAGCGCTGAGAGAGAAAAAAGGGCGCGTCCGTTGGACGCGCCCTCATGCGAGGTGACGGCAGTCGCCTGCGTGCTGCTCAGGCGTCAGTGGGTGTCAGCCCCATCAGTGCATTGGCATGCTCACGCCACTGCGGCAATCGATTGAGTACGCCTGCGCGCTGCAGATAGTCCTCGTCAACGGGATCGCCGTTGACCAGCGCCAGCGCCACGTGCACCGCGCCGGTCACCCAGAAACTGCGGGTCGTGGCGCGTTGCGGCTGCAGGTGGAACGCCACCGCTTCGATGATCGGCATCGGCAGGCCCCACAGCCCCAGCAGGTAGGCGCCGGCTTCGGCGTGCCCGGGACGGAGGTCGCCGGCCAGCGCAGGCTCGCTGCGCTCGTTGCGGACGCCCGGCAACAGCAGGCCGATGTCAGCCAGCAGCGCCGCGGTGGCACCCAGTTCCGCACTGGAATCGGGCAGCAGGCGGGCGGCCAGGCGCGAGGCGAGCAGGGCGCGCTGCTGCAGCGAGTTGCGTTCGGCCGCAGACAGCGTCGGTGCCGAGAACACCTCGCTTGCCAGGACCAGGTCGCGCAGGGTGGACAGGCCCAGTCGGGTGACCGCCGTGCGCAGATCGGCGATGGTGCGGCCCTGGCTGAAGAAGGCCGAGTTGGACAGCTGCAGGACTTTCGCGGCGATGGCAGGATCGGCGGCGACCAGTTTGGCCACGTCGGCGCTGTCGGTATCGTCATCGTGTTCCAGGGCCTGGGTCAGGCTCAGGTACAGGTGTGGCGGCGAAGGCAGCTTCTCGATGCGGCCGATGGCATCACGCAGGCGCGGGCTGTCCAGCACCTCGCGCAGCTCTTCCAGGCTGGTCAAGGCCTCCAGCAGCACTTCCGGCGCCAGTGGCAGCGGCAGGAAGCGGTGGGCAACGCCGATCAGGCGCGCCGGTGGTGGCCGGTTGCCGTGCTGGGCATCGACCAGGGCGATACGGATGGTTTCCGGGCGCAGTGTCCGGATCTGCCCCAGCAAGGTGGTGGCATTGAGGTCCGGCAGCTGCGGGCAGACGATCACCGCGTCCACGCCCTGCGTCGCCACTGCCGTCATCGCGGTGTGGCCGTCGGCGGCGGTCAACGGCTGCCAGTCTTCCCCAAGATCGGCAATGAATTCGGTCAGCTCGGCCGGCAGGCTGGCTGCATCTCCAACAAGCAGAATACGCACGACACAATCCCCTGGCTGTCTCGACGCTGGATGTCGACGACGTGTGAAGTGACGCAATTTACCTAATACAGCACCCGGAGTGCTGTGCCGTGGTGTTGAAACGTGACCCGCATCGCTCCGGCAGGACACACCGGAGCGACGCGGTTCAGGATCAGGCCTTGCTGCCTTCCAGGTAGCGCGCGTGCGCTTCGACCAGGATCTGCTTGGCTTCCGCCGCGCCGCCCCAGCCGTCGAGCTTGACCCACTTGCCCTTTTCGAGGTCCTTGTAGTGCTCGAAGAAGTGGCCGATGCGCTCCAGCCAGTGGCTGGAGACCTGCTCGATGTCCTCCACGTGGGCATAGCCGCTGAAGATCTTGGCGACCGGCACGGCCAGGATCTTCTCGTCGCTGCCAGCCTCATCGCTCATCTTCAGCACGCCGACCGGGCGGCAGCGCACCACCGAGCCCGGCACCAGCGGCAGCGGCAGCACCACCAGCACGTCGGCCGGATCGCCGTCGCCGCACAGGGTGCTGGGCACGTAGCCGTAGTTGCACGGGTAGCGCATCGGGGTCGACAGGATGCGGTCGACGAAGATCGCGCCGGTTTCCTTGTCCACTTCGTACTTCACCGGCTCCGAGTCCTTCGGGATCTCGATGATGACGTTGATTTCTTCCGGCGGGTTCTTGCCGGGCGAGACGAGTTCCAGACCCATGGTCGTGCTCCAGGTGGGGATGTAGGCGGATAGCCCTCCATTTTATGCCTTTGCAGGCCGCTGTGCAGGTGGGGCGACCCCTACAGGCCGCTGCGCAGGTGGACGACCTGCGGCGCCCGCCTTGCCCGATGGGCCCGGAAGGCCGGCCGGCGCAGGCTGCTGGCTCGTTCCCTGGGAGATATCCGCCATGTCCTGGACAACCCGCTGCTGCGGCACGTTCCTGTTGTTCGCAACCCTGCCGGCGCTGGCACACGCCAGCCATGTCGACCTTGTCGACTACCCCTCGCCCCAAGCCAACTGGGACCGCTTCCACCGGTTGCAGGCGTCGCTGGTGCGCGAGTTCGACGGCATCTGCGCCGACACCTTCTGCGAAGGTGAGTACAGCAACTACCGGGTACTGACGTTCCGCTGCGCCGTTCAGGCCGACGCCGGTACCGTACGCCACTGCGCCTGGGGCATCGTGGCCAGCGAGCTGCGGGTCGAACCGGTCCGCGGCGAAGTGCAGGTGGACAATGCGCGCTGGATCTGCCCCGTCACCCTTGGGGAGGGGATTCCGGTGGAGGTGTTCCACGCGACGCTGGAGCAGGAGGAGGGCGCGTTCGAGCCCTTCCCCGGAACCGATGTGACGGTCTTCGACACACTGCCGACCTGCCTGGGGCGGCCGGGCAATGCCGGGGGGGCCGCCTGATGCGCGCGCTGAAGAGGGTTGTTCTTGCAGGCCTGATGGGGCTGGCCGGCGCGGCACACGCTGCGCCGGCCTATGTGGATGCACGCCTGGTCCCCAGCCAGGCGGCTGGGTGGCAACGCTTCCTGGCGGTCGAACGGTCGCTGCGGCAGAGCTTTGACCACGTCTGCGGTGACACCTTCTGCGAAGGCGAATACAGCAATCTGCTGCCGATGCGGTTGCGCTGCTCTGTGCATGCGGCGAGCGGCGCCATCCAGAGCTGCATCTGGACCTTCGCCGGCAGCGCCACCACGGTGGCTGATGATGGACGGATCGATGTCGACCTGCGCAGTTTCGCCTGTCCACTGCCCGTGGCGACGGGAACACGGCTTGAGGACTTCCTGCGTGCGCTGGAGCAGGCCCCGCCCGACCGTGCGATCCATGTGACGCCGCCGGGCAGCCGCATTTCGATTCACGAAGGGCTGATCGGGTGCCTGTGATCGCCTCAAATGAGAACGTGACTGATTCGCATTGACGGTGTAGCATGCGCGGCGCCCTCCCGTCGTACCGGCTCCGCGCATGCCATCCAATGCCGCCACCCTCACCGAACTGCTGATCCGAGAGCGGCCGGCGCTGCTGCGCCGGGTGCAGCGCATCCTGGGGGGCGACCCGGGTGCGGAGGACGTGATCCAGGCTGTCTGGTTCAAGGCCCGCGGGGTGGGCAACGCCCCGTTGATCGACAATCCCAGGGCCTATCTGTACCGCCTGGCAGCCAACCTGGCGACCGATCATGGACGCGAGTCGACGCGCCGCAACCGCCTGTTGGCCGATCACTACCTGTGGGGACCGGACGAGGCTACGTCCACGTCCACCGAAGAGCAGGTGATGGCGCAGGATGAGCTGCAGCGTGTCCTCGATGCGGCCAGCCACCTGCCGGAGCCGACCCGCACCATCTTCCGGCTCAATCGGCTGCAGGGCCTGACCCAGGCCGAGATCGCGCGTCATCTTGGCGTGTCGGTCACCACCGTGGAGAACCACATCCGCGCCGCGTTGCAGCGCCTGGCCTGGGCCCGCAGCGGCCGCTGAGCGGACGCGCTTGGGGATGGGGCTGGCTCAAACGTCTTGATGGCTGGACTGTACCTGCGGTCCAGTTCCCTCTCCCCGCGCGTGAATATTCCTGTCCGCCAGCCAATGAGCCCGCCGAACACTTCTTCTCCCGCCGCCTGCGAAGACGTCGTGGCCGAACAGGCCATGCGCTGGATCGCATGGCTGGCATCGGGCGACATCACCGATGCTGGCATGTGCGAATTCGAAGAGTGGCTGGCGCAACCGGGCCATCGCCACGCCTTCGAGCAGCAGCGCACGCTGTGGCGCAGCCTCGGCCCCCGGCCGGCTGTCGCGTCTGCGGTGCGGCGCCGGCGTCAGCGGCTGCGCTGGATGACGGCTGCCGCTGCCGCCCTGGCGATGCTGATGGTCTGGCCCGAGGCGTCCCTGCGCTTGCAGGCGGACCACCGCAGCCGCCAGAGCGTCCAGCATGTGCAGTTGCCCGACGGCAGCCGTGCGGTGCTCGACGCGGACAGCGCGATCGCCGTGCACTTCGATGCGGGCACTCGGCGGGTCGATCTGCTGCGTGGCCGCGCCTGGTTCGAGGTGGTCGCCGATCCGCAGCGGCGCTTCAGCGTGGCCGCAGGCAACGGCGTGGTTGAAGACATCTCCACGGCATTCTCCGTGTCGCGGGTCGAGGAAGCGGTTGAAACCCAGGTCGGGCAGGGCAGGGTGCGCGTGGCCGCCCCGGCCGACAGTGGCTGGACCTATCTGCAGGCGGGGCAGCGTGCGCAGTACGGTTCCGCGTCCGGCGTCGTCCGCCTTAGCGATGTCGCTGCCGACAGCGTGGGTGCGTGGCGCCAGGGCGAACTGCTGCTTGAGCAGGCCAGTGTCGCCGATGCAGTGCATCTGCTCGGCCGCTATCGTGCTGGTCCGACCTTCGTGCAGGGCGACCTTTCGACCTTGCCGGCCGTGAGCGCCGCACTGCGTATCGATCGCCCCGAACAGGCCCTGGATGCACTCGCGGAGACGACGGGGCTGAGGATCACCCGCCTGCCGATGGGTGTGGTCATCGTTCACAGATGACGCCGTGTCACGTGTGGAGACGTGATCGGCAGTGATCCCCCTTGGGGCTGTGGCGCTGCCGTTCGTCTTACTCCACGAACGTACCCGCAGCCGCCACGTACGTCGCCGTGTCCACGCGTGCCGTGGATGACGCCGCGCCTGCGGCTCCGCTTTCCTGACAGGTTTCTCCATGTTCGATTCCCCACGTCCGGGCCGCACTCCGCGCCCGTCCCGCCTGTGTGTCGCACTGCTCGCCGCCGGTATTGCCGGCGCAGTACCGCCCGCGCTGGCCCAGGACACTGCCAACCCGCAGGCAGCCGCGCAGCGCTTCGACATTCCCGCGCAGCCGCTCGACAGCGCGTTGCGCAGCTACATGCGGCAGTCCGGCGTACAGGTGGTCTATCCGGCTGCGTTGGCCAGCGGCGTCACGTCGCAGGCGGTCAGCGGCCCGCTCACCGCAGACGAGGCGCTGGCGCGGCTGTTGCAGGGCAGTGGCATGGGCGTGCGCCGTGTCGGCGACGGTGCAGTGACACTGGCAGCGGCCGGCGCCCTGCAGGCGCAATCGCCGACAATCACCGGCCCGCTGCGTGTGGCCGGCGATCGCGTCGCTGAAGGCATCGGCAGCGACGAGGCGCGCCTGCTCGACACCTATCGCAGCGTCGGCTCGACCACCACGCTGGATCGCACAACGCTGGAGCGCTTCCGTGGCACATCCAACGGCGACATCGTCAAGGGCGTGGCCGGGGTCACCGCCGGTGATCCGCGCGTGGGCAACGGTTTCGACGTGAACATCCGCGGCATCCAGGGCCAGAGCCGCGTGCCCGTCATCATCGATGGCGGGCAGTCCAGCATGGACACCTACCGAGGCTACGCCGGCCAGTCACAGCGCAGCTATCTTGATCCGGACCTGATCTCACGCCTGACCATCACCAAGGGCCCCAGCCTGCAGGCCAACGCGTCCGGCGGCATCGGCGGCGTGGTGGAGATGGAGACGCTGAACGTGGGCGACATCCTGCGCGAGGGCCGCGACGTCGGCGTCCGCGTGCGCGCTGGGTTGGCCAACGCCAGCGCCAACAGCGTGCCGGCTTACAGCGCCGTGCCCCGGACGGACCGCAGCGCCACCGGAAGCCAGTTCTTCAACGTTGCCGCCGCTGGGAAGTGGGACCGCTTCGATCTGGTCGCGGCGTACGCCCACCGCGACAACGGCAACTACTTCTCCGGCAGGCACGGATACGATGACTTTCCGCAGACCCGGCGCACGCTGGCACCGTTGAATCCGCCGCGCACCGAAGTGTTCAACACCTCCTCGCGCTCGACGTCGGCCCTGCTCAAGGGCACCTGGCGCATCGACGATGCGCAGACCCTCGAAGCTGGCTATCGCCGCTATGAGGGCCGCGCCGGCGAGATCATGGCCTCGCAGATCATCCGCGTTGAGCGGGATCGCATTCCACAATGGGACCCGGGCCATGTCGACATGGACAGCTACAGCCTGCGCTATCGCTTCGATCCAGACAGCGAGCGAATCGATCTGCGCGTCAACGCCTGGTACACCGATGCCGACAGCGTGATGTACAACAGCCTGACCGGCATCACGCCGTGGTACTTCGACCGCCGTACCGAGTGGTACGACGCGCCGAGTTTCAGCGGCGATCCGGGTTACAAGGATGCCTACCGCAATCCGCTGCGACAGAAGCGCTTCGGCCTGGATGCCAGCAACACCTCGATCTTCGACACCCGTGCAGGCGTGTTCACCCTCGACTACGGCCTGTCCTACAGCGACGAGGACATCGCACCGGGCAGCTCCGCACCGATCAAGCAGGATGATCTGGTCAACAACCGTTTCCTGCGCAACGCTGAGCGCAAGGAGTACAGCGCCGTGGCGTCGCTGAAGTGGCAGCCCGACGAACACTGGGAGTTGATGGCCGGTGGCCGCTGGAACCGGGTGGACGTGCATGACCGCAATCGTCTGGCCACACCCGATGCCTATGAAGTGCAGGGACAGTACCGCTACACCGAGCTGCTGGATGGCAACCCGGCACTGCCCTCCTGGCGCGCCAAGCGCATCGCGCTGCTGAACTGGTATCCGGACGCCGAGGGTGCGTTCACCCAGGCCTCGCTGTTGGCCTCGCCGTACAAGAAAGGCACGGTGGCTGACATCGGTGGCTGGAACTTCTACGACGCTGACGCACCGGAAGACCTGGAGGTGCCGGTCAGCTGGACCTGGTCGCAGCCGATCCGTCGCCGCGACAGTGCCTTCTCACCCACCGCCAGCGTGGCCTATCGCTTCAGCGAGGACACGATGGTCTACGTGAAGTACGCCGAGGGCACCAAGCTTCCGAGCCTGTTCGAGACGACACTGGGCCTGTTCACCGCTGCCAAACCCGTCGGAGAGCTGAAGCCGGAGCGCGCGCGCAGTTGGGAAATCGGTGCCAGCACCGTCCACCATGACCTGTTCACCGCCGGCGATCGCCTGGCGCTGAAGCTGGCGTACTTCGATACGCGCATTGATGACCTGATCACGCGTGACTACCGCACGCTGTCGGCCGGCCTGATCCGCAACGTCGACCAGTTCAAGGTCTCAGGCATGGAGTTCCAGTCCAGCTATGACAGCGGCAAGGTATTTGCCGACCTGTCCGCGCATTACTACTTCAAGGCCAAGACCTGCGCCCCGGACATCGCCGCCGAGCGCCGGGCGTACGGTGCACAGCGCAACAATGATGAACTGGCCAGTACGCCCAACTGCGTGGACGGTGGCTTCGAGGGTTCCTACACCAATACGCAGAACCCGCCGCGCTACATGGTGAACCTGACGGCTGGATCGCGCCTGTTCGACGAGCGCCTGACCTTCGGCACCCGGGTGATCCACAACGCCGGCCCGATCAGCAGACTGGACAAGGACTGGAATGTCGGCCTTTCGGCGATCCAGCAGCTGTACCGGCCCACCACCCTGGTGGATCTGTTCGCCAGCTGGCGCTTCAGCGACCAGCTGTCGGTGGAGGCGAATGTGGACAACCTGACGGATCGTTACTATCTCGATCCGCTCGCCCTGGGCGTGATGCCCGCCCCGGGCCGCACCGCGCGCCTTGCATTCACCTGGAGGTACTGATTACCTGCGCAGAGCGCCTTCGGTGGGTGCGGACCTTGGTCCGCACCGCCTTGCCGCGACCGCGGGCTTACAGCCCGGTCGCTGCCTTCACCGCATCTTCGTGCAGCGACTCGTTCAGTTCATCGACCACCGTGCTCCAGGCCGCATCGGCCTGCAGCGATTCGGCCAGGAACTGCCGCTGGCCATCGTTCCAGTAGGGCGCGTCGGCCACCGCCACGCCGGTAGCCAGCTGGTGGTCGCGGATGAAGCGGGCGATGCCCTCGGCGCTGGCATCCAGGCCCAGCTGCAGGAACAGGTTGGTCATGCGCGGTTCGGTGGTGATCATCATCGGTTCCCGGCGGGAAAGAGGGAGGGGCATTATCGACGCAAGCGGGCTTGGGGAAAGCCCCGCGCCGCACGTCTACAGCAGGACCTCTCTCCCAGGTACCCTCCATGAACGCACATATCGCTCCTGAAGACAGCCGCAGCCTGCGCCTCAAGGCCGCCACGCGCGACAGCCACGGCGCACTGGACAAGCGCATCATGGCCGGTGACATCTTTGCCGATCTCGGCAGCTTCGCCCGCTTCCTGCGCGTGCAGTACCGCTTCCATCGCAGCATCGACCGGCTGTACGCCAGCCCGGCGTTGGAGGCATTGCTGCCGGAGCTGGCCGGGCGTCGGCGTCTGCAGCAGGTGGCAGCTGATCTGCACGACCTGGGGCAGGATCTCCCTGGCGCGGACATGGCGCCGTTGGCAGGTGACCTGCCGTTGCCGGTGGCGCTGGGGTGGCTGTACGTGGCCGAAGGCTCCAACCTGGGGGGCACGGTGCTGTACAAGATGGCCGCGCGGCTTGGCCTGGACCAAGGGTTCGGTGCCCGCCACCTGGCTGCGCACCCGGATGGCGCGGCCCGCCACTGGCGGGAATTCACCGCCGCGTTGGATGCGGTGCCCCTGAGCGCCGCGCAGGAACAGCAGGTGATCGATGCCGCCGATGCCGCGTTCCGTAGCGTGCATGGCCACGTTGAAATCGAGTTCGGCTGATGCCCGGGCTCTGCCTGCGGGCGATGCGCTGATGCGCTGGCTGTGGTTCGCGCTGGGCTGGATGATGGTCGGGCTGGGGGTGATCGGCGCGTTGCTGCCGGTGATGCCCACCACCATCTTCCTGATCCTGGCGCTGGGCTGCTTCGCGCGCAGTTCGCCACGGTTCGAGCAACGGCTGCTGGCACATCCTCGCTACGGCCCGCCGCTGCGACTGTGGCGGGAACAGGGCGCCGTGTCGCGCCGGGGCAAGGCATTGGCCAGCGCTGGCATGGCGGTGGGGTTCGCCTTGTTCTGCTGGGGCGCACACCCTTCCTGGCGGCTGCTGCTGGGCGTGGGCCTGTTCTTCGCGGTCAGCGCCGGCTATGTGCTCAGCCGGCCAGCGCCACGGTTGGAGCCGCCCCAGAGTGTCGAACGTGGCGATGTCGGCGATCCGCGCCGCTGTGGGCGTCGCTGGAATCGCTGAGTCCGCGTGAGGGGATGGAGCCGGGCCCACGCCCGGCTCCACCGATCCGCTACAGCAGCGGCACCAGCAGCAGCGCCACGATGTTGATGATCTTGATCAGCGGATTGATCGCCGGCCCTGCCGTGTCCTTGTACGGGTCGCCGACCGTGTCGCCGGTCACCGCGGCCTTGTGCGCTTCGCTGCCCTTGCCGCCGAAGTGGCCATCCTCGATGTACTTCTTGGCGTTGTCCCAGGCACCGCCGCCGGTCGTCATCGAAATCGCCACGAACAGGCCGGTGACGATCGTACCGATCAGCAGGCCCCCCAGCGCGCGTGGGCCCAGCAGCAGGCCGACCACCACCGGCACCACCACCGGCAGCAGCGAGGGCAGGATCATCTCGCGGATCGCAGAACGGGTCAGCATGTCCACGGCCTTGTCGTACTGCGGCTTGCCGGTGCCCTGCATGATGCCGGGGATGTCGCGGAACTGCCGGCGCACTTCCTCCACCACCGCGCCGGCGGCACGACCCACCGCCTCCATGGCCATCGCGCCGAACAGGTACGGAATCAGGCCGCCGATCAGCAGGCCGATGATCACCGTGTGGTCACTTAGGTCGAAGCGGAACTCCTGCCCGGGATTCGCCGCCTGCAGGTTGTGCGTGTAGTCGGCGAACAGCACCAGCGCCGCCAGCGCCGCCGAGCCGATCGCATAGCCCTTGGTCACTGCCTTGGTGGTGTTGCCCACCGCGTCAAGCGGATCGGTGATGTCCCGGATCTCCGAGGGCAGTTCGGCCATCTCCGCGATGCCGCCCGCGTTGTCGGTGATCGGTCCGTAGGCGTCGAGGGCCACGATCATGCCGGCCATCGACAGCATGGCAGTAGCGGCGATGGCGATGCCGTACAGGCCGCCCAGCGCGTAGGCGCCCCAGATCGCGGCACAGACCGCCACCACCGGCAGCGCGGTGGACTTCATCGAGATGCCGAGGCCGGCGATGATGTTGGTGCCATGTCCGGTGGTCGACGCCTGGGCGACGTGCTGCACCGGCTTGTACTGGGTACCGGTGTAGTACTCGGTGATCCAGACGATCAGGCCGGTCAGGACCAGGCCGATGAGGGCGCAGCCATACAGCGCCAATGGACCGTGCACGTTGTCGGACATCAGCCCCGTGGTGATCGGGTAGAAGGCGATCGCCGCCAGAACACCCGACACGATCACGCCCTTGTACAGGGCCCCCATGATCGAGCCACCGGGCTTCACCTTGACGAACAGCGCGCCGATGATCGATGCGATGATCGACACGCCTCCCAGCACCAGCGGATACAGCACGGCGTTGGCGCCGGCTTCGGCGAGCATCAGGCTGCCCAGCAGCATGGTTGCGATCACCGTGACCGCGTAGGTTTCGAACAGATCGGCGGCCATGCCGGCGCAGTCACCGACGTTGTCGCCGACGTTGTCGGCGATCACCGCCGGGTTGCGCGGATCGTCTTCGGGAATGCCGGCTTCGACCTTGCCGACCAGGTCGGCGCCGACGTCGGCGCCCTTGGTGAAGATGCCGCCGCCCAGGCGCGCGAAGATCGAGATCAGGGAAGAGCCGAAGGCCAGGCCGACCAGCGCATGCAGCGCCTGGTCCATCTGCAGCCCGAGCCGCAGCAGCAGGGCGTAATAGCCGGCCACGCCCAGCAGGCCCAGGCCGACCACCAGCATGCCGGTGATCGCACCGCCACGGAACGCTACGTCCATCGCGGCGCTGATGCCGTTGCGTGCGGCTTCAGCGGTCCGCACGTTGGCGCGCACCGACACGTTCATGCCGATGTAGCCGGCAACGCCAGACAGCACCGCACCCACCGCGAAGCCGACAGCGGTGTACCAGCTCAGGAACACGCCTACGAGCACGAACAACACCGCGCCAGCGATGCCGATGGTCAGGTACTGGCGGTTCAGATAGGCGCGTGCGCCCTCCTGGATCGCGGTGGCGATCGCGACCATGCGCTCATTGCCGGTGGGTTGGCGCAGGATCCAGCGCGCCGAGACGATTCCGAACAGGATCGCGAGAATGGCGCAGCCCAGCGCCAATGACAGCCCGTGACGTTCCAGCATTAGACCCCTCCGCAGAATGGATGATGAGCATCCAGTGGCGATGAACTTCACCACGAGGGGGACGACGGGCTGCAGCCTGGAACCAACCCGTGCCGACCGTGGCGGTCGTCCGACGTATGGCGGTGTTCAGCATTCCCTGGTGGCCGCAGTATGCGTGCACATGCGCCCGGATGGTAGCGCCGTGCGTGGAAGGCGCAGCGCTTGCCCCTCCACCGACGCGCCTTTGCACCCTGTTAAGCCTTCCTCTGCAAGCCTGCGCTCAGTCCTGAAGGAGACCCTCCCATGCGTCTGTCCCTGTTGATGCTTGCCGCCCTTGTGCCGGCAATGCCTGCATCTGCCGCCGAGACCCCGGAACTGCAACGCGCGGTGGGTGCGCCGCAGGCGGTGGGAGCGGTACACACGCTGCGGCAGATTCCCGAAGCCTGTGCGCGGCTGGAGGGCGCCTTCACCGGCCAGGCTGCCGAGCCGTATCGATTCGCCGTGGTCCGTACCAGCGAGCAGTGCCAGCCGCGCGCTCGTTTTGTCGACTTCGCCAAGGCGCAGCCCGCTGTCGACAAGGGCTGGAAGCTCAATGACGTGATCCGCGTGCCCAGCGCGACGTGCCCGGCACAGCAGGCGGTGGTGCGGGTGTGGCGTCTGCCGGTCGACAACCGCCAGGCGCTGGACGGCCAGGGGCAGTCGCGCATCTATCTGGAAGAAGCAAAGAAGCAGGCCGCCGCCGGCAAGATTCCGCAGGTGACGATGTTCGCCGCGCAGCTGCAGGTGGAAGGCAAGGCCTGCAACTGACGCCGTCCGGCAGGGCGAAGCCACGCAGGGCGTGGATGTACTTCGGCGCGCACCGGTAGCGTCGGGCCATGCCCGGCGGAGAACCCGGTAGTGCCGGCCGCTGGCCGGCACCCCTGCCATCACTCGGCCAGCTTCGCACCGCGGGCCACCAGCAGGTCACGCAGTGCCGAACGATGGCAGTGCGCCTCATCCTCGCAGTAGCAGCCCACGCTGATGTCGGTGTGCTGCGACAGCGCGGCCAGCAGATCCAGCGCGTGGGCTGCGTCGGGCGCCTTCATCTCGGCACGGTAGCTGCGGAAGAAGGCATTCCAGTCGGCCGCGGTGGTCGCCCCGCGAGCCTGTTTCACTCGTTCCGCGCTGGGCGACAACGTCGGGAACCAGACGTCGTACCAGTCCTGGCGGACGAACTCGCTGCGTGGCACGCCGCGCGGCGGGCGGCGTACGGTGCCGATGCGCAGGCCTTCGCCCGGAACGCGCGGAGAACCGAGGCGGACGATCCGCAGGGCCATGATCGCAGTCAGACCTCGAAGGCCGGCAGCGTCTTCTTCACTGCCACGTTCTTCAGCGTCACATACTTCGGCAGGCCATCGGCGCCGTACGGCAGTGGCGCTTCGCCCTTGATCAGCGGTGACAGATAGGCGCGCGCCCGGGCAGTGATGCCGAAGCCGTCGCGCCGGATGAAGCCGGCTGGCATCTTCTTCTCGTGGTTGGCGATCTTCGACAGCGGCGCGGACTCGATCTTCCAGCGGTACGGTGCGTCGCTGCTGCGCACGATCACCGGCATCACCCCGTTCTGGCCCTTCAATGCCAGTTGCACGGCCGCCTTGCCCACGGCCTGCGCCTGGTCCCAGTCGGTGCGGCTGGCGATGTGACGTGCCGAGCGCTGCAGGTAATCGGGCAGGGCCCAGTGCACCTTCAGCCCCAACTGGTCCTTGACCCGGCCAGCGAGGTGCGCGGCGACGCCGCCCAACTGCGAATGACCGAATGAATCCTTGCTGCCGCCGGCATCGGCGACGAAGCGGCCATCCGCCGTGGCGATGCCCTCGGAGGCCACGACCACGCAGTACCCGACGCGTTCGACCACCGCCTTGACCTTGGCCAGGAAGGCGGCCTCGTCATAGGCACGTTCGGGCAGCAGGATGATGTGCGGGGCCTCATCGTCGCCATTGCCGGCCAGGCCTGCGGCAGCGGCCAGCCATCCGGCATGGCGGCCCATCGCCTCGTAGATGAACACGCGGGTGGAGGTCTCGGCCATCGCCGCGACATCCAGCGCCGCCTCGCGCACCGACACCGCGGTGTACTTGGCCGCCGAGCCGAAGCCGGGGCAGGTATCGGTAACAGCCAGGTCGTTGTCGATGGTCTTCGGCACGCCGATGCAGGTCAGGTCGTAGCCGGAGGCCTTGGCCAGCTGCGAGACCTTCAGCGCGGTATCGGCCGAGTCGTTGCCGCCGTTGTAGAGGAACCAGCGCACGTCGTGCGCGCGCAGGACCTGCAGCAGACGTTCGTAGCGCGCACGGTCGGCATCGAGCGACTTCAGCTTGAAGCGGCACGAACCGAAGGCACCGCCCGGTGTATGGGCGAGGGCGCGGATGGCCGCCGCACTCTCCCTGCTGGTATCGATCAGCTCTTCGCGCAGGGCGCCCAGGATGCCGTTGCGGGCCGCCAGGACCTTGATGCCCTTGGCCCGGGCCTGTTCGATCACCGCCGCAGCGGTGGCGTTGATGACCGCGGTGACACCACCGGACTGGGCATAGAGGAGGGTACCGTTGCGCATGCTTCTACCTGCTCAGGGGAGGGACATTGCAGGGACATTACCCGGATGCGGTAAAGTGGCGCTATTGCGGTGCAGCGATACCGGACCGTCCGGGACGCGAACCTTCTTTGTTTTCAACACGTTGGAGTCAGGTCAATGCGATTGGTTCTGTTGGGACCGCCCGGTTCGGGCAAGGGGACACAGGCGACGCGCCTGAAGGACAAGCTGGGCATCGCCCATATCTCGACCGGTGACATGCTGCGTGCGGAGATCGCTGCGGGCTCGGAGCTGGGCAAGCAGGCGAAAGCGGTGATGGATGCCGGCAACCTGGTGTCGGACGAGATCCTGCTGGGCATGCTTGAGTCGCGGCTGGCCCAGGCGGATGTCGCCAAGGGCTTCATCCTGGATGGCTACCCGCGCAACGTGGCGCAGGCCAATGCGCTGGACGGCCTGCTGGCCAAGATCGGTCAGCCGCTGGATGCGGTGGTGCAGCTGGATGTGGCCACCGAACTGCTGGTCGAACGCATCGCCGGCCGCGCCAAGGAGCAGGGCCGCGCCGACGACAATCCCGAATCGGTGCGCCAGCGCCTGCAGGTCTACAACGACCAGACCGCGCCGGTGGTGGATTTCTATGCAGGCCGGGGCACCCTGGCCCGCGTCGATGGCGTCGGCGAGCTCGACGAGATCGAAGCCCGCATCCTGGCCGCGATCAAGGCCTGAACCAGACGCGCGGGCGGCTGCGGTCGGCATGCAGAACACAGGCCTGGTCCTTGCGGACCAGGCCTGTGTCGTTTTCATAGGTGCCAGCGGAGGGCTTGCTCAGGGCCCCGCAGCATGAGCTCCCTTGGGGATGGCCTCTTGGGGAGTAGGACCGGTTCGGGTACTGCGGCTGGCAATCCGAATTGTGTCCGGGTTCACAGAACATCGCTATCGGGAATTCCCTGACAGGTGGCTGGAGTTTTCTCACATCGGGTGTAGGACTTGTCTGACCCCATTACGGACATTGGCCCTATACAGCCGTGATCGGTCACAATCCTCGCTCATGAGCAGCGTACATATCCTTGCAATCGCCGGCACCTTCATGGGTGGCGTGGCCGCCCTGGCGCGGGAACTGGGCCATACGGTCAGCGGTAGTGACCAGGCCATCTATCCGCCGATGTCGACCCAGCTGGAGCAGCTGGGCATCACCCTGGACCAGGGCTACCGGGTCGACAGCGTGCCGGCGGGCACCGACCAGGTGGTGATCGGCAACGCGCTCTCGCGTGGCAACCCGGCCGTGGAGGCCGTGCTCGACGCCGGCCAGCGCTACAGTTCCGGCGCGCAGTGGCTGTCCGAGCAGGTGCTGCCGGGCCGCGACACGCTGGCTGTGGCCGGCACCCACGGCAAGACCACCACCACGACCATCCTCACCTGGCTGCTGGAGAATGCCGGTCGCGCACCGGGTTTCCTGATCGGTGGCGTGGCCGAGGATTTCGGCGTTTCCGCCCGCCTCGGCCAGGGCCGTGAGTTCGTGGTGGAAGCCGATGAGTACGACACCGCCTTCTTCGACAAGCGCAGCAAGTTCGTCCACTACCGGCCGCTGGTCGCCATCCTCAACAATCTCGAATACGACCACGCCGACATCTTCCCGGACGTGGCCGCGATCCAGCGCCAGTTCCACCATCTGGTGCGCACCGTGCCGGCGCGCGGCCGCCTGATCGTCAACGGCGAGGACGTGCACCTGGCCGAAGTGCTGGCAATGGGCTGCTGGACGCCGGTCGAGCGTTTCGGATTCGATCCGGCGCTGGAATGGCATGCCGAACTGCTGGCCGCCGATGGCAGCGCCTTCCGCGTGCACCACCACGGGCAAGCGCTGGGCGATGTGCAATGGTCGCTGCTGGGGCGGCACAACGTGCTCAATGGCCTGGCTGCGCTGGCCGCTGCCCATGCGGTGGGCGTGGCACCGGCCGAGGTGATCCCGGCGCTGGCGCGCTTCCGCAGCGTCAAGCGGCGCATGGAAGTGATCGGCAGCCACGACGGCATCACCGTCTACGACGACTTCGCGCACCATCCCACCGCGATCGCCACCACCCTCGAGGGCCTGCGCGCCAAGGTGGGCGATGCACGCATCGTGGTGGCGATGGAACCGCGCAGCAATTCGATGCGGCTGGGCGCACATGCACACGCGCTTGCGCCTTCGCTGGCGCTGGCCGACGAGGTGGTGTTCCTGCATCGTCCCGAGCTGGCCTGGGACGCAGCGTCGGTGATCGCAGCGGTGCGCGGCCACGCGCACGCGGTACCCGATACCGACGCATTGCTGGCACAGCTGCAGGAGCGCGTGCACCGCGGTGACCACGTGGTGTTCATGTCCAATGGTGGCTTCGACGGCGCGCCGCGCCGTTTCCTCGCAGCATTGCAGGCGCGATGAGCACGGACGCGTCACTGCCCCTGTTCCCGCTGCACGCCACCCTGCTGCCTGGCGCGGCGATCGGCCTGCGCGTGTTCGAGCGCCGCTATCTGGACCTGATCCGCGACAGCGGCCGCAGTGCGGAGGGATTCGGCGTCTGCCTGATCCTTGATGGCCAGGAGGTCGGTGCGCCGGCAACGCCGGCCGCCTACGGTGTGCAGGTACGCATCGAGGACTTCGATGTCGGCGCCGACGGCGTGCTGCAGCTGCGCCTGCGCGGTACCCGCCGCTTCCATGTCGAGCGCACCCGGGTGCGCGACAACGGCCTGGTGGTGGCCGATGTGCGCTGGTGCGAAGAAGACCCGGATGACGAGCTGCGTCCACAGCATGCGCTGCTGGCCACCGTGCTCGGTCACATCATCGAGCAGGCCGGCGAAGCCTACGCTCCGGCCAACCCCGCGTTGCTGGACCAGGCAAGCTGGGTCGGCTGGCGCCTGGCCGAGCTGCTGCCGTTGAGCGAACAGCAGCGCCTGCAACTGCTGCAGATGGACGACCCGCATCAGCGCCTGCAGCAGCTGCTGGGCTGGATGCCGTAAAGAATCATCCCGCGCGGTAGCGCCGGGCCATGCCCGGCGGCTCCTCACGGTGCGACGGTCTTCAACCGCAGTACCGGCAACCCGGTTTCGCCGTGCACATCCTCGCGTTGCGGCAGTTCCTGCACGGCGTCCTTCACCGCGTTCAAGGCTGGATCCACGCCGCGCAGCGGATGCCACATGCCGATCCACTGGAAGTGGCGCTCGTAGCGCAGGGTCTGTGCGCTGCCCAGCCACAGTGGCGTGTCGCCCGGCTGCAGCTGCACGGCGGCCGGCCACAGGCGCAGCACGTAGCGCTCGTCCGGACGCGCCCCCTGGCGCACCATCAGCAATGCTTCCACGCGCGTGTCCAGCGTTGCCGGCAAGACCGGCAGCTGCTCCGCACCGGTGTCCTTGTCCAGCATCAGCAATGCTTCCTGCCAACCGGCCTGCTCCTGCAGCGTCCAGCCACGTGCCTCCAGCTGTGCCTGCAACGGGGCCAGGGGGCCGGCGACCTGCACATCGAGCGGCCAGCGCTGGTCATCGTCGAACTCGTTGCGGCGCGCCGGCAGCGCGGACCAGTCGTGCTGCCACCACGCCTGCATATCCATCGCCTGCGCGGCGGGCAGGGACGGCTCGAAACGTTCCAGCTTCACCGCGATGTTGCGCGGCGCATACCACATCGCGGCAACGGCGAAGACGCCGTAGAAAAGCCAGGCGACCGGTTTGACCCAGAACGACCGGTTGAACCGGCGGCGGTAAGCAATGCCCAGCACCAGCAGCCAGAACGTGCCGAACAGCATGCCGCCGATCACATCGCTCAGCCAGTGTGCGCCCAGATACAGGCGCGAGAAGCCGATCAGGCTGACCACGATGCCCGATACGAGGTACGGCCAGACGCGGGTGCGGCCGGGCATCTCGCGCGCGATCAGGACCGCGAAGAAGCCGAAGGTGATGGTGGCCATGGTCACCGATACCGACGGGAAGCCGAAGCCGCTGCTGGCATCGACAGGGCGGACCACATCCACGGTCGCGCCGAGCAGCAGCGTCAGGGCCAGGCCGAAGGCGAGCGCGGCCAGCCAGTGCGCCGCAGCCATCCAGCGCCGGCGCCAGATCAGGTAGCCCATCGCCGCGGCGGTGGCCGGCAGCAGTACCGGCCATGCGCCGAGCGAGGCCAGCGCCGCCATCGGGTAGTCGGCCAGCGGGTTGCGCAGCGCCAGCATGGCCTGGTGCACCAGCAGATCGACCGCAAGCGGTTCACCGTGCGCGACCACCAGGGTGAGCAGTGCGAACCAGCCCCAGCCGAGCAGCAGCAGCATCAGTGCCAGCATCGCCAACGGCACCGACTCGCGCCGCTTCGGGTCGAGCACGCCGACCGTGTAACGGCCCAGAGTCGGATGGCGGTTGGACCAGTCGAGCAGGCGCGACAGCCAATGATCCATGCGCGCGGCGGACCAGCGGTAGCCGTACAGCACGATCGCCCAGACCAGGCTGAGGATCACCGCGAGCAGGCCGACCACCACCACCAGGCGACCTGCCACGGCCGCGACCGCGTCATAGGCTTCGCCCAGGATCCAGCCTGGCGCCAGGAACAGCACGGCCCAGGAAATGCTGGCGATGCCGCTGGCCTGCATGTAGCGGCTGGCGGGCATGTTCATCATGCCGGCGATGGCGGGGACGAACGGCCGGATCGCGCCGACGTAGCGGGCCACAAGAATGCTCTTGAAGGCATTGCGGCGGAACAGGTTCTCGCCACGGTCCAGCAGTTGCGGGTAGCGGCTGAACGGCCACACGCCGCGCAGGCGATCGCCCCAGCGGCGGCCGATCCAGTAGCTGATGCCGTCGCCCGCGAATGCACCCAGCGCTGCCGCAGCGACCGCGTACGGCCCGGAGATCTGGCCAAGGCCGATGAACACGCCCACGGCGAACAGCAGGGGCAGTGCGGGCACGATGGCGCCGAGAATGATGACCGCATCGCAGAACGCGATCAGAAAAATGACCGCGCCCGCCAGCACGGGATGAGCGGCAATCCACGCAAGGGTGGCGTCGATCCATGAAGAGTCCATTGCCCGATTATAAGGGCGTGAAGGTGACTGGTTCCCAGCCGCTTGCCGACCGTTTGCCACCGTCGGCATCGCCTAGAATGGCGCCATGCCGCATTCGCCAGACGTCCCACCACATGCATTGAAGGCCGACAGCTTCGGCCGCATCCTTCGTATGGAGGGCCCCGACGGGCCGTTCGTGCGCCGCGATCTGGGGGCGACGCCGTTGTGGCTGCGCCTGCCGGCGTGGTGGCTGGCGCGGCGCGAAGCACGCGCGCTGCGCCATATCCACGGCATGGCCGATGTCCCGCAGCTGATCGATTGGGATGGCCGCCACCTGGATCGCAGTTTCATGGCCGGCGATGCCATGTACCAGCGCCCGCCGCGCGGCGACCTCGCCTGGTTCCGCGCCGCGCGGCGCCTGCTGCGGCAGTTGCACCGGCGCGGCGTCGCCCACAACGACCTGGCCAAGGAGGCCAACTGGCTGGTCACCGACGATGGTCGTCCGGCGCTGATCGACTTCCAGTTGGCGGTGATCGGCAATCCGCGTTCGCCCTGGATGCGCCTGCTGGCCCGCGAGGATCTGCGCCATCTGCTCAAGCACAAACGCATGTACTGCCGCGAGTCATTGACGCCGGTGGAGAAGCGCGTGCTCAAGCGCACGTCGTGGGTACGCGAACTGTGGTTCGCCACCGGCAAGCCGGTCTACCGCTTCGTCACACGGCGCATCCTGCACTGGGAAGACAACGAAGGGCAGGGGCCGAAGCCGTGAGACGGTGGAACGTAGTGACCACGCTGCCGAGCGCGGCCAGCGTCCTGCATCCGCAGCTGGCGGGTGCGGGTTTCGTGCATGCCTGCCGCGTCGCCACCCATCGACAGGGGCGCAGTGCACTGCAGGCCTATCGCGACATGGCAGCGACAGTCCCCGCGTGGTTTGACGGGCTGATGGCGCTGCGCAACCAGGGCATGCGCCTGCTCGGGATGAAGGATCTGGGTTCGCTGCGTGCGGTGCAGGCTGCGCAGCATCCGAGTCCCGGGCAGCGGCTCGGCATTTTCACCCTGCAGTCGCTGCACGATGATGCCATCGTGCTGGAGGATGACGACCGGCACCTGCACGTGCAGCTGGCGCTGCAGTGGCAGGGTGACACGCTGGAAGTGGCGACGGTGGTGCATACGCACAACGCGTTCGGGCGCCTGTACATGCTGCCTGTGGACCCGATGCACCGGCTGATCGTGCCGCATCTGCTGCGCAGGCAGGTACGCGCGTACGGGTAGGCCGGGCCCGGCGGCACCCGGCGCCACCGGAGCGCTAGGGCGTTGCCGGCACCAGCTGCTGGCCAATGAAGTTCCGCTTGGCATCGAAGTCATAGCCGATCTGCAGCTGCCCCACATCCGGGCAGGCATGGCAGTCGCGCAGCGGCGTGCGGTACAGCAGGCGGATGCCGCCGCCTTCCAGTGGTGCGGTGCCTGCGGCCTGCGCCGGTGCGAACGGCGTCGCCTGCGGGTTGGCCTTCAGCACTGCCTGCACAGTCGGGTCGGCGCGCAGCGCATCGTCCAGCTGCACCGCATCGACATCGATGCGCTTGCCGCCTGCATCCACCAGGCGCGTGCCTTGGTTGGTGTTGGCGCGGAAGGGATATTCAACCGTGGCCACGCCCAGTCCGTCATGCTCATGCCACGCGCTGACATAGGCCAGTTCGCCGCCGGTGGAAAGCTGCTCGGCGGCCGTGATTGCATCCGAGCTGGCGCCGCCGCTGCGCATCGCATCGCGCAGGCAGTCGCGCGTCGCCGCATCGCCTCCCTGACGGCAGGCGTTGAGGTCGCCGTCCCACACCACCGCCTCGCTCCAGCGCATCCGGCCATCGGTCGCTGCCTTCTCCGCGCTGGGGGTGTCCGTGGCGACAGGTTCCTTGCCGGGCTCGGGCGAGCTGCCCTGGCAGGCGGTCATCAGGGCGAGTGCGAGGGCAGGCAGCAGCAGACGGGAACGGCGCATGGCGTGGACCTCGTGAGTTGACTGGAGGCCCGAGTATCGTCAAGACGGGGTGAACTCCGCGTCGCCGCGGCATACTAGCCGCTCATTGCATACGCTGGAGTCTGGAACGTGGGCAGTCTGCAGGGCAAGACCCTTTTCATCACCGGTGCCTCGCGTGGCATCGGCCTGGCGATCGCGCTGCGTGCCGCGCGCGATGGTGCCAACGTGGCCATCGCGGCCAAGTCGTCGGTGCCTAACCCGAAGTTGCCGGGCACCATCCACAGCGCTGCCGATGCGGTGAATGCGGCCGGCGGCCAGGGCCTGGCGTTGAAATGCGACATCCGCGAGGAAGAGCAGGTGCAGGCGGCCGTCGCCGCGACGGTCGATACCTTCGGTGGCATCGACATCCTGGTCAACAATGCCAGCGCGATCTGGCTGCGCGGCACGCTGGAGACACCGATGAAGCGCTTCGACCTGATGCAGCAGGTCAATGCGCGTGGCAGTTTCCTGTGCGCACAGGCCTGCCTGCCGTACCTGCGGCAGGCCCCGAATCCACACATCCTCACCCTGGCGCCGCCGCCGAGCCTGGAACCGAAGTGGTGGGGCGCGCATACCGGCTACACGCTGGCGAAGATGGGCATGAGCTTCGTCACCCTCGGTCTTGCCGCCGAGTTCGGGCCGCAGGGCGTGGCGGTCAATGCGCTGTGGCCGCGCACGGTGATCGCCACCGACGCCATCAACATGATCCCCGGCGTTGACGCGGCGGGATGCCGCACGCCGCAGATCATGGCCGATGCCGCGCATGCAGTGCTGGTACGCGAAGCCGCGGGTTTCCACGGCCAGTTCCTGATCGATGACGAGGTGCTGGCACAGGCCGGCATCACCGACCTGTCCGGCTACGCGGTGGATCCGTCGCGGCCGCTGGTGCCGGATCTGTTCCTCGACTGATCCGATGCGAGTGTCATGATCGGCCAACTGCGATAGAATTCGCGGCTGTAATCGTTTTCAACAAGGATGTGCGTAGATGCTCCGTCGTACCACTGCAGCGCTGCTCGCTGCGTCGTTGTCGCTTGCCCTGGTCGCCTGTGGTGGCAAGCCGTCCACTTCGCCCGGCACGTCCGACAAGACCGATGCCGCGCCTACGCAGGATGCCCAGCAGCAGCTGACCGCCAAGCTCAACGCCTATATCGGCTGCTTCAACGCGGTCGATTCCGAGGTGCATGGCAGCGCCCGCGCCTACACGGGCTGGATCAAGGATCTGGAGGCCGGTCCGAGCGGACGCGAGACCCGTGTGTACGGACCGAGCGAGATCGACGACTACGACATGAAGCAGTGCGACGCACCGATCACCGAGGCGATCGCGGCCCAGCCCGCGCTGCCGGAACTCGATGCGGCGGCTGGCCGCTACCTGCAGGCGCTGAAGGCACTGGTGCCGGTCAGCCATGAGGCACACGACTACTACGAGCGCCAGGATTACGAGGACGACCAGTTCGCCAAGGGCAAGCAGCTGCACGCGCCGCTTATGGCTGCGTTCAAGGCCTTCGCCGGCGCCAGCGAAACGTTCAACGTTGAACTGGAACGCCAGAACGATGCTGCCCAGCGCGAGCACCTCAAGGCGCTGGAACAGGCCGAGGGCCGCACCCGCGAGTACTACCGGCTGGCGATGATGCTGGAAGCGAAAGCGATCATGGACCTGATGGGCGACGACGATTTCGATCCGGCGCAGGCCGATGAACGGCTGCAGGCCTTCAATCGCATTTCCGACGAAGCACATGCCAAGGTGGCCGATCAGGAGCCGGGCAAGCTGGACTGGAACAGCTTCGAGCGCGAAGCCGAGAACTTCCGTCGCGAGGGCAAGGAGCGCCTGCAGCGGGTCAGCAGCAAGACCCCGTACAACGACTTCGAGCGGCGCATGCTGGATTCGCCGTCGATGGCCCCGCGGGGTTCGGCCGGGCGACTGCTGCATATCTACAACGCGCTGGTGTTCCAGAGCAACCGGCAGTAGATCCGGGTGACAGTCCAGTGTGCCGACGCACTGGTCAGTGCCAGCAATCAGATGCGCTGAGGCGGGAGCGGCGGCAGGCCGCTCACCGCCCCGCGCAGGTACGGGTCAGCGGTTGAAGGCTTCCGGCAGCGCGTTGCCGCAGGCCCGGCAGTGGCGTGCATCCGGTTCGTGGCCTTCCAGCCCGCAGTGCGGGCAACCCCGGGCATCGCGGCGTGCCGCCAGCTCGGCCTCGCGCATGGTGCTGGCCAGTTCAGCGGTGTAGATGCCGGTGGGCACGGCAATGATGCTGTAGCCGATCAGGATCAGCACGGACGTGACGAAGCGGCCGAGCACGGTCTGCGGCACGATGTCGCCGAAGCCGACCGTGGCCATGGTCACCACCGCCCAGTACATGCTGGCAGGAATGTTGCTGAAGCCGTTCTCCGGTCCTTCGATCACGTACATCAGCGCGCCGGCGATGATGGTGATGGTGATCACCGTGAACAGGAACACCAGGATCTTCCGCCGGCTGCGCCACAGCGACTGCATCAGCACGCCGCTTTCCTCGATGTAGCGGGTCAGCTTGAGGATGCGGAACACGCGCAGGATGCGCAGTGCGCGCACCACCAGCAGGCTCTGCGCGCCGGGGATGAACATCGACAGGTACGCGGGCAGGATCGAGAGCAGGTCGATGATGCCCCACACGCTCACGGCATAGCGCAGCGGGCGCTTGACCACCGCCAGCCGCAGCAGGTACTCGGCGGTGAAGATGAGGGTGAAGCCCCACTCGAGCACGTACAGGCTGGTGGACCACTCGGCGTGCAGGTGCTGCACGCTGTCGATCATCACCACCAGGATGCTGGCGATGATGGTCACCACCAGCAGCAGGTCGAAATTGCGCGAGGGCCGGGTATCGTGCCGGTAGATGATGTCGAACCACTGGCGGCGCCAGCCGGTTTCGGTGGCGGGGTTCAGCTGGGGGGCGGAGAACGGTCGCATGGGCGCATTGTGCCGCAGGGGTTCCGGCGCGAGAATGGGCATTCCTGAATCCTGCCGACTGCCATGACCGCCGCGACCGACCCGCTGATCTCCCTTTCGCACTACTACCTGCCGGTCTACAAGCCTCGCCAGGTGGTGCTGGAGCGTGGCCAGGGCGCCCGCGTGTGGGACAGCCAGGGCCGTGAGTTCATCGATCTGGCGGCCGGTATCGCCGTGTGCGGCCTGGGCCACAACGACCCGGATCTGGTGGCGGCACTGGTCGAGCAGGCCGGCAAGCTCTGGCACACCAGCAATGTGTTCTACAGCGCACCGCCGCTGTACCTGGCGGAAGAGCTGGTGAAGGCCAGCCGCTTCGCCGAGCGCGTGTTCCTGTGCAATTCCGGCGCCGAAGCCAATGAAGTGGCGATCAAGATGGTGCGCAAGTGGGCCTCCAGCCAGGGGCGGCCGGCTGACAAGCGGGTGATCATCACGTTCCGCGGCAGCTTCCACGGCCGCACCCTGGGCGCGGTGACCGCCACCGCCCAGCCGAAGTACCAGGAAGGCTATGAGCCGCTGCCCGGTGGCTTCCGCTACATCGACTTCAACGACGAAGTGCAGCTGGAAACGGCGATGGCCGCGGGCGACGTGGCGGCGGTGATGCTGGAGCCGGTGCAGGGCGAGGGTGGCGTGATGCCGGCCAAGTCCGGTTTCCTCAAGCGCGTGCGCGAGCTGTGCGACCAGCACGGCGCGCTGCTGGTGCTGGATGAGATCCAGGCGGGCATGGGCCGTACCGGCACGCTGTTCGCGCACTGGCAGGATGACGTGGTGCCGGACATGGTCACCCTGGCCAAGGCGCTGGGAGGCGGCTTCCCGATCGGCGCGATGCTGGCCGGCCCGAAGGTCGCCGAGACCATGCAGTTCGGTGCGCACGGCACCACCTTCGGTGGCAATCCGCTGGCTGCTGCCGTCGCCCGCGTAGCGCTGCGCAAACTGTCCTCGCCTGAGATCGCCGCCAATGTCAGCCGCCAGTCGAAGGCGCTGCGCGATGGTTTCGCCCGCATCAGCGAGGAATTCGGCGTGTTCAGTGGCGTACGCGGTCGCGGCCTGATGCTGGGCGCGGTCCTGGCCAAGGACTTCGCCGGGCAGGCCGGTGCCATCCTCGATCACGCGGCCGAACACGGCCTGCTGACCTTGCAGGCCGGTCCGGACGTGCTGCGCTTCGTGCCGTCGTTGAACATCACCGACGAAGAAGTGGCCGAAGGCCTGAAGCGCCTGCGTGCCGCTGTTGCGGCGTTCGTCGCCGCACGCTGAAGCCTTGGCGCTGACCCCGCTGCCGCGGAATCGCTGTAGAGCCGAGCCCATGCTCGGCTCATCTCCACGTCAGGCAACAGCAGCCGAGCATGGGCTCGGCTCTACAGCGGTCACGTGATCCGGTAGCGTTTCAACACCTTGCCCAGCCCACGGCCATCGTGCACCGTTTCCGCGTGCAGCCCAGCGGCGCGTGCGCCGCTCACGTTGGCGAACAGGTCATCGACGAACAGCGTGTGCGCAGGCGCTGCATCAAGCATCTCCAGCGTGCGCAGGAACACCTCCGGCGCCGGTTTGCGCAGGCCAAAATCGGCGCTGCAGAACACGCGACCCAGCAGGGCAGGGAACAGCTCCGGCAGCAGGGAAGGCAACGCCTGCTTCATCAGCGCGCCATTGTTGGTCAGCACCGCCATCGGCAGCTGCAGGGCCCGCAGCCGTTGCAGGACTGCGCGCTGCGGATGGCTCGCGGCTTGCCGCGCTGCGGTCCAGGTGTCCACGTCGATGGTCCTGTGCAGAAGCTCTCCCAATCGCGCCAGATAGGCAGGGCCGCCCAGCAAGCCATTGTCATGCGCGGCTTCCAGCCCGCTGTCGTACAACGCGGCCTGCACGGCCTGCGTCGGAACCCCCAGCGCCTTCGCCAGATGCAGCACGCGTTGCGCGCGCTGGTAATGCACCAGCACGCCGTCTACATCCAGCAGCAACAGGTCGATCCGCATCGGCCGAGCATGCCATTGCGGCAAGTGTGCGGGAAACCCTGGAGCGGGCATGCGACAGACGGTCGCAGACGCGGCCACGGGGGGCTGCCTAGAATGGCGCTTGAATCCGCAGGAGAGGCAACGATGAAGGCTTGGATGGTGGCAGTGGGACTGGGCGCGCTGATGCTGGCGCCGTCGGCGATGGCGCGTGTGTGTGCGGTGAGCATCGACAGCACCGACCAGATGAGCTTCAGCAGCCGCGAGATCAAGGTCGCCGCCGACTGCACCGCCGTGGATCTGACCCTGCGCCACACCGGCAAGTTGGCCGCCACTGCCATGGGCCACAACTGGGTGCTGACCCGCAGTGCCGATTACCAGCCGGTGGCGATGGCGGGCATGCGCATGACCCTGGCCGACAGCTACCTGCCGAAGGCCGACAAGCGCGTGTTGGCGCACACCAAGGTGATCGGCGGCGGCGAGACCACGCGCGTGCGCTTCTCTACCCAGGGCCTGCAGAAGGGCGGTGACTACACCTTCTTCTGCTCGTTCCCCGGCCACTTCGCGATGATGAAGGGCACGTTCGTCTTTGGTTGACGCCGTTTGCAGCGTCGCACCATGCTCGACTGCTCTTTTCCGCGCTGCGTACGATGAGCCGGGCATGGCTCGGCTCTACACGTTGCAGTAGATCCACGCCAGGCGTGGATACGGTGCAAGGCAGTGCCAACCAAGGTTGGCACCCGCCATGGGCAGGGCTCAGCCCTTGGCGGCCTTGAACGCCACGCGTGCAGCGGCCAGCGTCGCTTCGATCACCGCATCGTCGTGCGCACTGGACAGGAAGCCGGCCTCGTACGCCGACGGCGCCAGGAACACGCCCTGGTCCAGCATGGCGTGGAAGAAGCGGTTGAACGCCGGAATGTCACAGGCGGTGGCCTGCGCATAGGTCTCCACCTTCTCGCTGGTGAAGAACAGCCCGAACATCGCGCCGACCCGGGTCGTGGTCACGGCCACTCCGGCGTCTGCGGCCGCAGCTTCCAGGCCCTCGCACAGGCGTGCGGTGCGCTCGGCCAGGTCGGCGTGGAAGCCGGGTTGCTGGACCAGTTCCAGCATTGCCAGGCCGGCCGCCATCGCCACCGGATTGCCGCTGAGCGTGCCGGCCTGGTAGATCGGGCCGGCGGGGGCGATCTGCTGCATCAGGTCGCGGCGACCGCCATAGGCGCCCACCGGCATGCCGCCGCCGATGATCTTGCCGAAGGTGGTCAGGTCCGGCGTGATCCCGTAATGCGCCTGCGCGCCGCCGAGCGCCACGCGGAAGCCGGTCATCACTTCATCGAAGATCAGCAGTGCGCCGTGTTGCGTGCACAGCTCGCGCAGGTGCTGCAGGTAGCCGTCGCGTGGCGGGATGCAGTTGGCGTTGCCCACCACCGGTTCGATGATCAGGCCGGCGATCTCGCTGCCCTGTGCCTCGAACAGTGCGGTGGCGGCCTCGAAGTCGTTGTAGGGCAGGGTCAGGGTGAGTTCGCTCAGGCCTGCCGGAACGCCCGGCGAGGTGGGCACACCGAGGGTCAGCATGCCGCTGCCGGCCTTGACCAGGAACGAGTCGCCATGGCCGTGGTAACACCCTTCGAACTTGACGATGCGGTTGCGCCCGGTGGCACCGCGCGCCAGGCGGATCGCCGACAGGGTCGCTTCGGTGCCGGAGTTGACCATCCGCACCATCTCGCAGGACGGCACCAGGCGGGTGATGGTCTCGGCCATGGTCACTTCGGCGGCGCACGGCGCGCCGAACGAGAGGCCCTGTTCGACGGCCTTCTTCACCGCCTGGCGTACGGCCGGATGATTGTGGCCGACGATCATCGGACCCCAGGAACCGACATAGTCGATGTAGCGGTTGCCGTCCATGTCGTACAGGTAGGCGCCATCGGCGCGCTCGACGAAGAAGGGCTCGCCGCCGACCGACTTGAACGCGCGGACCGGCGAATTGACGCCGCCCGGCAGCAAGTGCTGGGCACGGGAGAACAGGGCGTGGGACTGGTCGTGGTTCATCGGGTTTCCTGGGTGTTACCGGAACTGGGCGAGGTAGGCGCGCTGGGTGGCGACCGGGTCCGCTGCGGCGTAGATGCCGCTGACCACGGCCACCAGGTCGGCGCCGGCCTCGATGAGGGGACCGACATTGTCCGGCGTCAGGCCGCCGATCGCCACCCGCGGTACGCCCAGTGCGCCGCTCTGCCGCAGAAGATCGATGTGGGCACGGCTGGTGGTGATCTTGGTGGTGGTCGGAAAGAAGGCGCCGAAGGCCACATAGCTGGCGCCAGCGGCTGCGGCGGCCTCGGCGTTGGCCAGCTGGTCGTAGCAGGAGGCGCCGATGATGGCGTCGGCACCGAGCAGGGCGCGCGCGCTGGCGATGTCGCCGTCGGTACCGCCCAGATGCACGCCGGCTGCGCCCACGGCCCGGGCCAGTACCGGGTCATCATTGACGATCAGCGGCACGCCGTGCTCTGCGCACAGCGCCTGCAGTGCGGTGGCCTGTTCCAGCCGCAGCGCGTCGCTGGCGGTCTTGTTGCGGTACTGCAGCCAGGTGGCGCCGGCGGCCAGCAAGGGCGCGGTGCGGGCCAGCAGGCGTACGGTGTCGGGCTCATCCGGGGTGATGAGGTAGACGCCACGGGGCGCCGGGGAAGCAGAGGTCATCGATGGCTACCGGTGAGTGGACCGCGATGGGACAATGGCGGCCCGTGAATTCAACCCCGATTATCCGATGAGCGACGCCACCCCCACCACCCTGCGTACCTGGATGTGCGTGGTCTGCGGCTTCCTTTACCACGAGGCCGACGGCCTGCCGGAAGAGGGCATTGCGCCGGGCACGCGCTGGGAAGACATTCCGGACACCTGGACCTGCCCGGACTGCGGCGTCACCAAGGCCGATTTCGAGATGGTCGAGGTCGATTGACGGACGTGGGGCGGGCCGCAGGTCCGCGCACCGACCGCCTCAATGCAGCCGTGGCATCGGCCCGCCCAGATCGATCAGCTTCTCGCGCAGCCACTGCGCGTCGCTGGCCTCGGGATTGCGCTTGAGGTACTGCCCCAGATCGTGCCGGGCTCCCGTCAGGTACTCCAGCTGCAGGTAGGCCAGGCCCCGGTCGCGCAGGGCGTCGTCCTGCTCCGGCGCCAGCTTCAGCAGGCGGTCGGCACTGCGCGCGGCACGGTCCCATTCACCGGCCTCGGCATACACGCCGTGCAGGTTGCGCAGCATCCGCATCAGGATCGCGCGGGACGGTGCCGGATCGAGAATCTGCGCCAGCACCTGGTCGTCGGGCATCTGCCCGCCCAGATGTGACTTTGCGCGCTCCCGCAGTTCGTCCACATCCAGCGGCCGACCGCCGTTGAACGGGTCCATCACCAGGACACCGTCATCCACCGGCAGGCGCACCAGGAAGTGGCCGGGGAAGGACACGCCGTCCAGCGGAATGCCCAGCCGCCGCGCGACCTCCATCTGTACCAGCGCCAGCGAGATCGGATTGCCGAGCCTGCGCTCGAATACCTGGTTGAGATAACTGTTGCGCGGATCGTAATACTCGTCGTGGTCGCCGCTGTAGCCCAGTTCGTCGAACAGGTGGCGATTGATCGCGGCCATTTTCAGCGGACTGCGCTCGATGCTGTCCACTTCGGCGCGAAGGTGGTCGACATGGCTCTGGATCAGCGCGTCGTAAGTGGACGGCTGCAGATCCGGATATTCATCGCGCGCGATCAGCAGCGCGGTCGGCAACAACGGCAGCGCCTCGTCTTCGAGGTCGGCCAGTGCATCCCAGTCGGGGAGTGTGATCCGGTCCGGCATGGTCACAGACTGGCGGCAATCGCAGACGGATTCAAGCGGTGTGGCGTGAAAAATCCAGGGGTCAGATCCCGTCCGCGTGCGAAAGGGATCCGACCCCGACCGGGGTGCCGGCCGGCCGCCGGGCCGCGTGGGCCTACTTCTCGATGCCCGGGCCGAAGGTCAGTTCGGTACCGTCCTTCAGCTTGAGCTTCTCGGCCTGGCCGGCGTTGAGTTCCAGCACGTACCGGGCCGGGCCGCCGCTGGGATAGGGCGGGCACATGTCGCCGGCCGAGCAGGGCGGCACGTCGCGCTGCTGGCTCACCAGCCGGCGCTGGCTGTCGAAGTACAGGATGTCCAGCGCGATCTTGGTGTTCTTCATCCAGTACGCCTGCATTTCCTCGCGGTCATGGATGAACAGCATGCCGTGGTCAACGGGCATCTGGTCGCGGAACATCAGCCCGCGTGCGCGGGCCTCATCATTGGTTGCCAGCTCCACGTGGTAGCGGGCGCCGTCCAGTTCGACCCAGTGACGGGCCGCATCGGTGGCACAGCCGGCCAGGGCGAGCAAGGGAAGCATCAGCAGCGAACGCAGCAGCGACATCGTCAGGATCCTTCGCGTGAGGGTCAGAGCACGACCGGCGGTTCGCCGCCGATGATCACCACGTCGGCACGGCGACGGGCAAACAGGCCGACGCAGACCACGCCCGGCAGCTGGTTGAGTTCGCGCTCGAGCTTTTCCGGATCGGTGATCTGCAGGTTGTGGATGTCCAGGATCTGGTTGCCGTTGTCGGTGACCACGCCCTCGCGCCAGGTCGGCTGGCCTCCGGTCATGTCGCGGATCTGCCGGGCCACCAGGCTGCGTGCCATCGGAATCACTTCCACCGGCAGCGGGAACCTGCCCAGCACCGGGACCTGCTTGCTCGGGTCGACGATGCAGACGAAGCGCTCGCTGGCCTCGGCAATGATCTTCTCGCGGGTCAGTGCAGCGCCACCGCCCTTGATCAGGCACTTGCCGGGATCGCACTCGTCGGCGCCGTCGACGTACAGCGACAGGTTGCCGGTGTGGTTCAGCTCGATCACCTCGATCCCGTGCTGCTTCAGGCGCGCGGTGCTCTGTTCCGAGCTGGACACCGCACCCTTGATGCGATGCTGGATGCGCGCCAGCGCATCGATGAAATAGGCGACGGTGGAACCGGTGCCGACACCGACGATCATGCCGTCTTCGACGTACTCGATGGCTTTCTCGGCGGCCAGGCGCTTGGCTTCGGACATGGGAGGAACTCTCAGCAGGGAATCAGGATTTCTTTTCCAGCGACAGCAGCAGCTTCCACTGCGCGGCGGTCACCGGGAACACCGACAGCCGGTTGCCCTTGGCAACCAGCGGGAAGCCCTCGCCGAGCGCTTCGGCGTGCAGCTTGATCTCGTCCAGCGCGATCACCTGCCTGAGCTTGCGGTCGAAGGCCACGTCCACCAGCATCCAGCGCGGGTTCTCGCGCGTGCTTTTCGGGTCGTGGTAGTCGGATTTCGGGTCGAACTGGGTATCGTCCGGGTAGGCCGGGCTGGCGACCGTGGCCAGGCCGACGATGCCGGGGACCTTGGTATTGGAGTGGTAGAACAGGATGCCGTCGCCGACCTGCATGCCATCGCGCATGAAGTTGCGCGCCTGGTAGTTGCGTACCCCGTTCCACGGCTCGACCTTGACCCGGGCCAGGTCATCGATGGAGAAGGCGTCCGGCTCGGACTTCATCAGCCAATAGCGCTTGCGGGCGGTCATGCGTTCACGGGGGCAGCGGAGGGGAACAGGGTGCCGGCTTCGGTGCAGATCGCATCCACCGGCACGTCCCACGACGCCACCGGCAAGGACTCGACCTGCTGCACCGCGAAGGCAGCACCGACCAGCCAGGGCGGCGCCGGCCGGTCGTGGCGGAAGGCGAAGCTGCGATCATACCAGCCGCCCCCCATGCCCAGCCGCCGGCACTGTGTGTCGAAACCCACCAGCGGGGTCACTACCAGCGCCATCTGCGCCGGTTCCAGCGTGTCTTCCACGGCCACGTCCGGTTCCGGAATGCCGTAGCGGTTGCCGGTCAGGGGCTGACCGGGCCGCCAGGGCGCGAAGCGCAGCGTGTCGCCGGCCAGCACCGGCAGGCAGTAGGAGAGTCCATCGGGCAGCTGCAGCTGCCAGCGATGCAGCGCGATCTCACCGTCCAGCGCCCAATAGCCGGCAACGTGGCCGTGAAGCGGCGCAAACGGCAACGCCAGCAGCCCATCGGCAAGGGCATCGGCGGCGGCGATGCGCTCGCTGGCGGAAAGGTCGCGGCGGCGTTGCCGCAGGTCGTGGCGCAGGGCCTGGCGCGGGTCGGTCATGGCAGCGTGCGGCAAGGAACAGCCGTCATTGTGCCGGAAAGAACAAGGGCGACGCCCGAAGACGCCGCCCTTGCTGGAATATTGCATTCTCCGCAATGTCGATGCATGCGAAACGACCTTGAACCCGGGGGCTCAAGTGGGAACGCTGGAGAACCATCGGGCTTCCCGCTACAAGGCGGACCTGCACTCCCGGCGCTGTCGCGCTCCCGGTGTCGTTCTTAAGGGACAAGGCGAATGTTTGCACATGCCGTCGAGTACCGCAGAGAACGCAGGGCCATTATAGCGGCCGGTCCTGATCTGGATAGGCCGTTCGTCGGCAACAGTCCGTGCCAATTCAGAAATGAGAAGACGCGTGTCGCGCGATCTGTCAGGGATTGCCGTCGATGAAGCGGTCCAGCCGCCGGTTCAGGTCGGCCAGCGTCTGCTGCAGGGCCACGGCCTGGCGGGCGTTCTCGTCACGCAACAGCTGCAGTTCATGGGCCAGAT
Organism: Stenotrophomonas sp. GD03680; assembly: GCF_029844625.1. Classification (NCBI taxonomy): domain Bacteria; kingdom Pseudomonadati; phylum Pseudomonadota; class Gammaproteobacteria; order Lysobacterales; family Lysobacteraceae; genus Stenotrophomonas; species Stenotrophomonas sp. GD03680. The sequence goes on from NZ_JAOCKC010000022.1 coordinate 44,197, forward strand.
TCAGTGCCGCCAGGACCGCGATGCGGTCGACCGCCGCCATGCGGTTGCTGCCACGGATCTCGCGCATCCGTGCGTCGAGCAGGCGCGCGGCCGCCATCAGGCTGTCGCGTTCATCGGCACCCACGCCGACGGTGTACTCGCGGTCGAGGATGCGGACGCTGACCGGTTCGGCGCTCATGTGTGCTGCTCCAGGGATTTGAGCCGGCTGATCATCGCTTCCACCCGCGAGCGCGCCTGTTCGTTCTTGGCCAGCAGCGTCGAGCGCTCGGCCACCAGCTGTTCCTGCTGGTGGCGCAGGCTGCGGTTCTCTTCGGCCAGGCGCTGGTTGCGTTCAAGCAACGCTTCCACGCGGGCGGCGAAGTCCTGCAGCTGGGCAAGGGGATCGGCGGGTTCCATGCAGGCACGATAGGCAAGCCGGGTCAGGACGGTCAAGCGCTGTCGCAGCACGCCCGGATGGCCACGGGGAGGTCGCTATCGGGTTGCTACACTACAGGGCTCACGGGCGCGCGCGTGCGCGCTCGGGGTTTCCTTCTCCGAACGAGCCGCACGATGACCGAACTTCCCTCCGTCGACGACGTTTCCCGCGCCAGCCAGGACCTGGGCCTGGGCGCCACCGCTGCCGAGCTGCATGGCGGCCTGTGCGGCTGGCTGGCCGCCGGTGGAGCTCCCGGCAACGACTGGCCGGCGCGTGTGCTGGCCGACGACAGCCTGCCGCCGGTGGCGGCCCACAGCGCCCTCGGGCAGTTGTTGCAGGCCACCATCAAGCAGCTGGAGGACCGCGATTTCGCGTTCGAGCTGCTGCTGAGCGACAGCGAGGACGTGGCTGCGCAGGCCGACGCCATGTTCAGCTGGACCCGCGCCTTCCTGGGTGGATTCGGACTGGGCAGTGGCGGCCGTCGTCCGGCCCTGTCCGAAGAGGGCGAAGAGGCGCTGACCGACATGGCCAGCCTGGCGCGTGCTTCCAGCGAGGATTTCGAGGCGGGTGGCGAGGACGACGATGAGGCGCTGTCGGAGATCGAGGAATTCATCCGCGTGGCGGTGCTGCTGCTGCACGGCGATGTGGTGCTGGCCGCGCGCCACCGGCAGCGCCTGAACTGATGGACATCAAGCAGCGCACCGGCATCGCGGCCGGCGAGTACAAGCGTCGTCGCCGGCAGCTGATGGACATGGCCGGCGAAGACGCCATCCTGGTGCTGCCCGCCGCGTCCGAGAAGGTGCGCAGCCTGGATACCCATTACCCGTACCGGCAGGATTCGGACTTCCAGTACCTGAGCGGCTTCCCGGAGCCGGAAGCCGTGCTGGTGCTGATTCCCGGGCGTCGTCACGGCGAGGCGATCCTGTTCTGCCGCGAACGCGATGCCGAGCGCGAGGCCTGGGACGGCAGCCGCGCCGGCCAGGAAGGCGCCGTGGCGCAGTTCGGCATGGACGATGCCTATCCGATCGACGATCTGGACGACATCCTTCCGGGCCTGCTGGAGGGACGCTCGCGCGTCTACTACCACTTCGGCCGTGACGCGGACTTCGACCTGAAGCTGATCGGCTGGGTCAACCGTGTCCGCTCCCAGGTGCGCCACGGTGCGCAGCCGCCGCACGAGTTCCTGGAGCTGGGCCACCTGCTGCATGAGCAGCGCCTGTTCAAGTCCGGCGCGGAGGTGGCGCTGATGCAGCACGCCGCGCAGATCAGCGTGCGTGCGCACCTGGCAGCGATGAAGGCGGCGAAGGCGGGCATCCATGAGTACGAGCTGCAGGCCGAACTGGAGCGCGTGTTCCGCGCCAGCGATGCGGTGCCGGCGTACTGCAGCATCGTCGGCGCCGGCCGCAACGGGTGCATCCTGCACTATCGCGACAACAACGGGCGTGCGCGCGACGGCGAGCTGGTGCTGATCGATGCGGGTGCTGAGTACCGTGGCTACGCCAGCGACATCACCCGTACCTTCCCGGTGAACGGGCGCTTCAGCGCCGAGCAGCGCGCGCTGCATGATCTGGTCGGCCAGGCCCAGGCGGCGGCGCTGGCCCAGGCCCGGCCCGGCGTACCCTACGAAGCCGGCCACCTGGCGGCGGTGCAGACGCTGACCGAAGGCCTGCTGCGGCTCGGCCTGCTGAAGGGCACGCTGGAGAAGAATCTTTCCGAAGGCCTGTACCAGCGCTTCTACCGGCACAAGACCGGCCACTGGATCGGGCTGGATGTGCACGACGTGGGCGACTACCGCCTGGCCGGGGACTCGCGGCTGCTGGAGCCGGGCATGGCGTTCACCATCGAGCCGGGCCTGTACATCGGCGTGGACGATACGACGGTGGAGCCGCGCTGGCGTGGCATCGGCATCCGCACCGAGGACGATGTGCTGATCACCGACGATGGCCATCGCGTGCTGACCGAAGGGCTGGCGCGGAGTGCGGACGAGATCGAAGCGGTGATGGCGGGTTGAGGGTTGCCGGCAGGGCTTGCAGCCCTGCACCCGCAGACGCAACAGCTGGAGCAACAGCAACAGCGGGCTATCCGTGGGATGGCGGGGCACTGTGGGTTTGCGGGGACGCCGTGAATCCATCCCTGGAGGCTTGGTCGCCGCATCCATGCGGCTCACACCCCGCAAACCCACAGTGCCCCGCCTTCGACAGCTGGCCGGTGGCTGTTGGTAGGTGTCGACCTTGGTCGACACAGAGCGAGCGCAGCGAGCGACCCGCTTTTGCTTTTCTTTCTTCTTTTCCGTGGTTGGATGCGCGCAGAAGACTGTCAGAGGTGGGGCGGGGGGGCATGCAGGGACGTACTTGCAGCGTCCCCTGCATGGCCTACCCGCCCCGCCCAGCGCGCATCACGCATGATGCCAGTCGACTAACAGTCGACTCTACCTTTGAGGCCAACCACGAGGGGCTCAGCCGTTGGCTGCCGCAAACTCCGGTCGCGTCAGGTTGTCCGCTTCGCCATCGGTGCACAGCACTTCGTCCTCGATGCGGATGCCGCCATACGGACGGAAGAAGTCCACGCGCTCCCAGTTGATCGCATCGCCATGGCCGGCGTCCTTGACCTCGTTCAACAGCATGTCGATGAAGTACAGGCCCGGCTCGATGGTCACCACCATCCCCGGTTCCAGCACGCGGGTCAGACGCAGGTAGGGATGACCCGCCGGACGTTCGATCCGGCCGCCTTCGTCGCTGGCGGCGAATCCGGCCACGTCATGCACCTGCAGGCCGATCAGATGGCCGATGCCGTGCGGGAAGAATGCGGCGCTGACGCCGGTTTCCAGCGCGGTCTGCGGCGATACCCTGATGACGCCGAAGTCCTTCAGAACGCCCATCAGCGACAGATGCGCGTCCACATGCAGCGTCCTGTAATCAACGCCCGGGCGCACCGCCGCGCACATCTGCTGCTGGGCGGCATCGACGGCAGCGATCATCGCAGCGAATTCGTCGTGGCCGTGCGCCGCGTAGGTACGGGTGATGTCGCTGGCGTAGCCGTGCGCGCTGGCGCCGGCATCGATGAGGAAGCTGCGCAGCGGCTGCGGTGCCTTGCGGCCCAATTCGGTGTAGTGCAGAACGGCGGCGTGCTCGTTCAACGCCACGATGTTGCCGTAGGGCAGTTCATTGGCGTCCTGGCCCACCGCCTGGCAGTACGCCATGTGGATGCTGAACTCGTCGGCACCGTTGCGGAACGCGGCTTCGGCGGCGCGATGGCCGCGCACGCCCAGCACCTGCGCTTGGCGCATCAGGGCGATCTCGTAGGGCGTCTTGCTGCCACGGTGCCATTCCAGGTAATTCACCACCGCCGGAGGATTGTTCGGCACGTGGCTGCCCAGTGCGCTCTGCGGCTCACCCAGGATCGCGCAGCGCGACGGATCGGCCGGCAGCAACGCCAGCGCTTCATCCGGCGTGCGGATGATGTGGATGTCGAAGTGCTCCACCCACCAGCCGCTCGGCGCGTCCGGCACTACGTGCCAGTAATCGAACGGCTGATGGAAGATCACCACCGGCCGCTTGCCGGGCGTAAACACGATCCAGCTGTTGGGCACGCGCGTCAGCGGCAACCATGCCTTGAACTGCGGATTCACCGCATAGGGATAGTCGCGATCATCAAACACCTGGTAGTGCAGGGTGCCGCTGGGCACGACGAGGTGATCAAAGCCGCCGCGCGCCAGCGCCTGCTCGGCGCGTCGGCACAGCACGGCCAGGTGATCGGGATACAGGGCGCCGGGGTCTTGCTGGATCATTGCGGTGGCTCGACACGGAAAACGGCCCTAGATTCTGCCGCATACCGGCGGAAACCGCTGTGCCGGAACCGGCAGTCAGTCCGTCGAAAGCGGTCCTTCGTCGCTGTCTTCGCCTACCCACTGCCGCAGCAGCTGGCGGTGTTCGCGTGACAGGGTGAGGAACCGGAAGCCCACCCAGCTCTGTCCCGGGGCGTGCGCCGGCTCGCTCCACAACAGGTGCACGCCCACGTCGATGGCTGCCTGCTGGCCATCGCCCAGCGGCAGCGGGAAGCGGAACTGATACAGCGCGTCGTCGCGCAGCGCAGTGCTGGCCAGCATCAGCATGCCGGTTTCGGACACATTGCCAAGGCGACCGACCACGCAGTCGCGCATCTGGTCGGTCACCGGCACCAGGTCCGACACCTGGCGTCGGGGGGCGCGACGGGTGTCCTGCGGCGGCGTCATGCTCATGCGGGGGTGTCCTGCGGGTTGCGGCCGGCAAGGGCACGCAGGGCGCCCAGACTGGCCTTCCAGGCGCGGTCGACCAGCCGGCCCTTGTCTTCGGTGACCAGATGCGCACGCCCAGCGCTGATCTGCCGCGCCAGGCTGTCGAGGTCGGTTTCGGCAATCTTCTGCCCGCGCGGATTGACGAACAGCACATGGCCGGTCAGCAGGCTGTACCAGGACAGGCGCTGGCGGCGAAGCGTGCCATCGCCGTTGTCGATGTCGAACCAGCTGCCGAAGGGCAGGGAGCACAGCTGTTCGTAGGCGGCCTCCTCCGCACTGCTGCGTGGCGCGGCAGGGGCGGACGCACTGCGGCTGTCGGTGTGCTCGCCCAGCCGGGCGCGGGCCTTCAGCCGCGCGCTGAGTTCGGTACGCGACGTGCTGTCGTCCTCGCCCCCGGGCGTGGCCAGGCGACGGGCCACCGCTGAGGCTTCCTCGGCGTGATAGCCCACCTGCAGCAGCGCGGCCTCCACATCGGCGGCCAAGGCGCCATCGGTGCCATCGACGCCGTTGGCGGCGGTTGCAGTAACGGCCGCGATGCGCTCGGTCTGCTGCAGCCGCTCCTGCCACTGGGGCGAGTCCTCGCCATGGCGCAGCCGGGTCAGGGTCAGCGCGTCGGACCAGGCCTGGCGCAGCAGGGTCTGGACGAAGCGCGGCGGCTGCTGCGTGCTGCAGCACTGCTCGATCTGGGCGCTGGCCTGGCGCCGCGCGAGTTCCAGGCGCTCCCTGCCGCGCGCGGCTTCGACGTGGCGGCGTTCGGCCAGTTCGGCGCGATGGGCGGCCGCGCGCTGGTGCTGCTGCACCTCTTCGTTGGCAGCAGCGAAGGCTTCCGGCGTGCGTGCATCCTCGCCGAGCAGGCTCTGCACGCTCTGTGCCATGCGCTGCAGAAACTGCGGATCGACGTCGTCGTCCCCCAGCCAGCGGGCACCGGCTTCGGCGATATGGTTGAGCAGCTCGCGCGCAGGATGCTCGTCGCGTACGAAGAAGCCCGGATCGGCCATCGCTGCACGTGCCAACGGTACCTGCAGGCGCGCCAGCAGGGCGGCGGGCACCGGGTCCGGGCGCTGCTGCTGCTGGATCTGCTGCATCAACAGGCGCAGCAGGTCCAGGTTGTCGCGATCATGGCTGCCGATCTGCGCATGCGGGCCATGCTCGCTGCGCAGCTGCGCGACCACGGCGGCCTGCAGGTCGACCACACCGGTAGCGGCGCTGGCCTGGTTTTGCAGCCTTGCCAATACCGCATCGACGGCAGCAGTCGGTACCGCAGGCGCGTCTGCCGCCGGCGTGGTACGCGCGCGCTGCAGCAGGTCGTGCAGCAGGGTGCCGGTGGCGGTGGTCAGCCCGGGGGGCGCTGCAGTGGATGCGGAACCGGATTGGAAGGCATCCTGCATCAGGGTCGACCAGGAGCCGGCAGGCAGGTTCTCGCCCCAGCCGGTCATGGGGGCCGCCGCGCGCCTGGCTGGCTGCGTGGCACGGCCGCCAGCGACGGACTGGGTGATGATCCGTCGCGTACTCGACGAGCGGGCCAGATACGGGGTGTAGACCAGGCCCGGCAGCACGCCTTGCTGGGCGAGCAGGGCATTGGCCCGATCAAGCAGGTCGCCCAGGCGTTCCAGCACCTGGCGCTCGAAACTGCGATACAGCGCCAGCTGCACCTCTGCCCCGAGGCCATCCTGTTCGGCGACCCTGCGCACCATCGCGCACAGCGCCTGCGGTGCCAGCGGAAGGGTATCGGCTTCGAACGCAGGCGCCGCAGCCAGCACGCCCAGGCGCTGGCCGAGCAGGTTCAGGGCGTTGGCCGAGCGCTGCGTCTCGCGCCGGACCATTTCGGTGAGCAGCAGGTCGCGGTCGACCTCGTGCTCGTCGACCAGCGACAGGCCGATCGTGCCCGGCAGTGCGGGCGGTGGTGCTGCTGCCGTGAAGGCGGTCGGTTCGCGCAGCCGCGCCAGTGCCTCGGCCACCGCATCGAGCATGCGCTCGCTGAAGTGGCCGGCGAAGGCATGCAGTTGGCTACGCTGCGCCATCAGTTCAGCCTGCTGCTGCGGACTGCGCGCGCGGTCGGCATCGTGCAACAGGAGTTGTTCCAGCGCTTCGACGGTCAGGATCAGCGGCGCGGTCAGTGCCTGCCGGCACAGGCCGGTCAACGCCCCCAGCAGTTCACGTACCCGCGGTGGCAGGTCGGTGCTGGCCAGGCGGGCAGCGTCGGTGGCGGAGAGGGAGAAGACAGCTGACATCGGCGTGCGGTACCCGGATTCCCGCGGAGCGATCCTGTGAATTTACCGTGTCGGCCGAGGCCGGCGCTACTTTAGGGTGAATGC